>JAEWKX010000382.1 GCA_023393575.1 Pseudomonadota bacterium | reverse complement strand
CCCTGGAAGCCGCCGACGTCATGCTTCGCGCTATCCGCGATTCCAGGAAGCGGATCGGTTTCAAGCCCGCCGGGGGGATATCGACGGTCGCCGATGCAGACCTCTACCTGAGGCTCGCGGAGACAATCATGGGACCGAACTGGATCATGCCCTCCACCTTCCGCTTCGGCGCCTCCGGCCTCCTCGACGATATCCTGGGCGTGCTGGGCGGCGCGCCGCAACGAACCGCGGCCACAGGGTATTGACGTGATCCCCCAGGAGATCATCCGCCGCAAGCGTGACGGTGTCGAACTTTCGGCTGAGGAGATCGCTGCCTTCATCGCCGGCCTCACTCGGGAGGAAATCACCGAAGGCCAGGCGGCCGCCTTCGCCATGGCCGTCTTCTTCCGCGGCATGACCCGAAACGAGACGGTTGCGCTGACGCTCGCCATGCGGGATTCCGGCGACGTCATGCATTGGCCGGGTATCGATCGGCCGGTGGCCGACAAGCATTCGACAGGCGGCGTGGGAGACAATGTCTCCCTGATGCTCGCCCCCATCGTGGCCGCCTGCGGACTGGCCGTGCCGATGATCTCCGGCCGGGGGCTCGGCCATACCGGCGGCACGCTCGACAAACTGCAGTCCATCCCCGGCTACAACGTCATGCCCGATCCCGACCTGCTTCGCCGGGTCGTTTCGGAGGTCGGTTGCGCGATCATCGGCCAGACGGGCGATCTTGCGCCCGCGGACCGCCGCCTCTACGCCATCCGCGACGTCACCGCGACGGTGGAATCCGTGCCGCTGATCACGGCCTCGATCCTCTCCAAGAAACTGGCCGCCGGGCTGCAGACGCTGGTGCTCGACGTCAAGGTCGGCAACGGCGCCTTCATGGCTGGCCGCGAGGAAGCTCAAACCCTCGCGCGCTCGCTGGTGGAGGTGGCGAACGGCGCCGGCACGCGCACGACGGCCCTGCTGACGGACATGAACCAGCCGCTCGCCGATGCTGCGGGCAACGCCCTGGAAGTGCGCAATGCCCTCGAATTCCTCTCCGGCAGGAAGAACGGCACCCGGCTTCACGAGACGGTGGTGGCACTTGCGGTGGAAATGCTGCTGCAGGCGGCGGTTGCCCGGACGCCGGAGGAAGCACGCGCGGCCGCGCTTCGCGCGCTCGACAGCGGAAAGGCACTGGAGGTTTTCGCGCAGATGGTCACGGCACTGGGCGGGCCGGCTGATTTCGTCGAAAAGGCGGAGAACCATCTGCCGAGGGCTCCGGTGGTGGTCCCTGTCCCTGCTCCCGAGGACGGATGGCTGGCCAGCTGCGCGACGCGGGATCTGGGCCTTGCCGTGGTCGAGCTCGGCGGCGGCCGCAGGCGTGCGCAGGATCCGATCGATCATGCCGTCGGCATCGACGCAATCCGGCCGCTCGGTAGCAAGATCACCAGGGGCGAGCCGCTCGCCTTCGTGCATGCGGCGGAACGGATGCAGGCCGAGAAGATCGCCGCTTCCGTTGCCGGCTGCTTCGCAATCACCGACCGTCCTGCGGACGAGGCGCCGGTGGTTGTCGAGCGTATCGGCTGAGCTACTGCGACAGCTTCATCATGACGCCCTCCACGCTGAAGGAAGACAGCCTGTTGAGGAAAGTCATCCCGACGAGAGTGGAGCAGAGCGCCGTGTCGCGCAGCACGAAGGCATCCACCCGACGCACCTCGACACCCTGCACCTCGACCCGGTCCAGCACCACATGGGCAGCCTCCGCCCGGCCGTTCGCCGTGTTCACATGGTGCTTGAAATGGAGTCGGTTGCCCGAATAGCCGAGCCGGCGCGCCGTGCTCTCGTTGAGCGCGACCAGCGAGGCGCCGGTGTCGACCATGCCTTCGACCGGCTTGCCATTGATCCGGAAGACCGCGCTGTAGTGGCCGCTGCCGTCGACGGCAAGGGCGGCAGTCCTCGGCGAGGTCGTGGCTGCCGAGACTTGTTGTACCGCCTCGTCGGAAGGAGCCGGGATTTCGGTCAGCCCCAGAAGCGCCGGCACCTGCGATGCCAGCACCGCGGCGAGAGCGAACAGGAAAAGGCTGCGTCCGAGCATGCCGGCTCCGCTTGATCGAGAAAACCTGCCTGCATCCTAACGATGACTCATGAAGAAGGCCCTGAGCCGGAAAGCGCAGGGCCTTAAACTTCCGATATCGTAAAGATGAGGTTAGGGTGTCTACTTGGTGCCGTACATGCGGTCGCCGGCGTCACCGAGGCCGGGCACGATATAGCCCTGCTCATTCAGGTGGCTGTCGATGGAAGCCGTATAGACCGGAACGTCGGGATGGTGTTCGCGAAAGCTCTTGAGGCCTTCGGGAGCAGCCAACAGGCAGAGGAACCGGATGTTGTGCGCTCCGCGTTCCTTGAGCTTGTCGATCGCCGCGATGGCCGAATTGCCGGTCGCAAGCATGGGATCTACGACGATGATCAGGCGTTCCGCGATGTCGTCGGGAGCCTTGAAGAAGTATTCCACCGCCTGCAGCGTATCGTGATCGCGATAGACGCCGATATGCGAGACACGCGCCGAAGGCACCAGTTCGAGCATGCCTTCCAGCAGTCCGTTGCCGGCTCTAAGGATGGAGGCGAAGACCAGCTTCTTGCCTTCCAGCACCGGGCTTTCCATCGGCTGCAGCGGTGTCTCGATGGTCTCCATCGTCATCTCGAGGTCGCGCGTCACCTCGTAGCAGAGAAGCGTGGAGATCTCGCGCAACAGCCGCCTGAAACCTGCCGTGGAGGTCTCCTTCTTGCGCATGATCGTCAGCTTGTGCTGCACCAATGGATGATCGATGACCGTGACGCCGTCCATCAGAAACCTGCCTTCCCCTGTTCTGTATGTTTCTTCACTTGTTGGTTTGAATGGCGCCAAAAGGCAACCCCTTCTGTCCGCCTTATTCCAAGCCCGCTGCCGGAGAAGCTGCATCCAGCCTTGCCAGAAGCCGGTGGCGTGTCTCCTCGTCCACAAAGGCGGCCTCGATCGCCGTCCGGGTCATCCCGTCGATTTCGCTTGCCGGGAAGCCCATGGTCTCCGCGGCTATCTCGTATTCGAGGGCGAGCGATGTGTGGAAGAAGGGTGGATCGTCGGAGTTGAGGCAGGCCTTCACGCCGGCCTCCGTCAGCCGCCGCAAGGGATGGCTCTGGAAATCGGGATAGATGCCGAGGGCGATGTTTGAGCCGGGGCAGACCTCGAGAACGGTTCCAAGGTCGCGCAGGCGGGCGACGAGCTCGGGATCCTCCACCGCGCGGACGCCATGGCCGATGCGGGTGGGCCGCACCAGATCGAGCGCGTCGGCGACGCTGAACGGCCCGCAGACCTCACCGGCATGGATGGTCAGGCCGAGCCCGGCCTCGCGCGCGATGTCGAAGGCGCGGGCATAGTCTGCCACCCGCCCCATGCGTTCCTCGCCTGCCATGTTGAAGCCGGTCACCAGCGGGTTATCGCCTCGGGCCGCATATTTGGCAGCGGCGACGACGCTTTCCGGACCGAAGTGCCGTTCGCCCGTGACAATGATCCGTGCCTCGATGCCCGTCTTTTCCCGCGCTTGCCGGATGCCTTCGGAAATACCCGAGAGATAGGCCTCTGCGCCTAGCCCGATCCGGTCGCCGTGGTCGGGGGAGACGATGATCTCGCTGTAGATCGTGTTCTCGCCCGCAAGCTCGGTGAGGTAGCTCTCGGTCAGCAGCGCGTAATCCTCGTCGGTGCGGAAGAGCGACGCGACGCGATCGTAGCAGACGAGGAATTCCGAGAAGTCGGACCAGACATAGGCGCCATCGCGCAGGATGGCCGATGTATCCACCCCGTACTTCTCCGCCTGCCGGGCTACAAGCACTGGCGGAGCCGCCCCTTCGATATGGCAGTGGATCTCTGCCTTCAGAAGATGCCGTGTCAAAGGAAACTCCATCCATGCAATCCGGCGGGGATACCCAGATGGGCCGCCACCGACTCGCCGATGTCGGAATAGGTGGGCCTGACGCCGATGCTGCGGGAGCGGAAACCTGGGCCGAAGGCCATGACCGGCACGCGCTCGCGGGTATGGTCTGTGCCGCGCCAGGTCGGATCGCAGCCGTGGTCCGCGGTCAGGATCACCAGGTCTCCCGGCCGCAGCCGCCGATGGATCTCCGGCAGGCCGAGGTCGAAAGCCTCCAGCGCCGCCGCGTAACCCGGCACATCCCGCCGGTGGCCGTACAGCTGGTCGAAATCGACGAAGTTGGTGAAGACCAGGTCGCCGCTCTCGGCAGCCTCCATCGCCTCCAGCGTCGCCGCCATCAGCGCCGCATTGCCGTTCGCCTTGACGACGCGGGAAACGCCCTGATGGGCGAAGATATCTCCGATCTTGCCGATAGCATGCACCGTGCGGCCGGCGTCGGTCAGCCGGTCCAGCAATGTCGGCTCCGGCGGAGGCACGGAAAAGTCGCGGCGATTGCCGGTCCGCTCGAAGGTCTCCGCGGTTTCGCCGATGAAGGGACGGGCGATTACCCGGCCGATATTGAGCGGATCCACCAGGCGTCGAACCGTCTGGCTGAGCTCGATCAGTCGTTCGAGCCCGAAATGGGTCTCGTGCGCGGCGATCTGGAGTACGGAGTCGCTGGACGTGTAGCAGATGGGCTTGCCGGTGGCGATGTGTTCCTCGCCCAGCCCTGCGATGATC
>JAEWKX010000367.1 GCA_023393575.1 Pseudomonadota bacterium | reverse complement strand
CGGCCGCTATGCCGCCAGGATCGGCCGGGAGACGCGCGCGGAGGCGGAAGAGGTCTGCGCCGCGATCAAGGCTTCCGGCGGAGCCTGCACCGTGTTGCGCAACTGACGCCGGAGCGGCGCTCAAGCCAGCAAAAATCTTGCTTCGTGACCACAATAACCTTCGTTTGCCTGCAGCGTCCTTCCGTCGCAGAATATGACGGTCACACTGGCGGAGCGAGAACCATGTCGCGCAGGAACCGTACCCTGTATCTCTGGCAGGAATTCTATGCCTGGCACCCCGTGCGCCCGACCGACGAGAGCGAGGTGTTCTGGCTCGAGACGGTGTGGCGGAGAGTGTCGCCCGTTTCCGGCCAGTGGGAGTACCGCTCGTTTCGCGGCGAGTCCGCCAAGCAGCTGGAGATGATGACGCGGGCCTTCTGAGGCCCGGCCTCCGCCAGCGGGCATCCCACGCCTGCATAGATCCCCACCTTCCCGAAACTGCCAATTCGTCTCCGAAGGGTGGCCTACACCGCTGGTCGTCGGCGGGGATCTGCCGGCGATGCAGCCTGCGGCCGGCCGCGCCGTCCGCCATCGATCGCGAGCGGATCAGCGAAATCTTTCGAAGACATTGGGAGAGGCTTGTGGACGAGGCCGGGTCGGGACACGGTCTAGGAGACAGAACGTTTTCAACCCGAATGGAAGCTGATGATCGCCCGGCCCGGACTCGTCACGCACAATCTGCCGCAGCCGGGCAGGCCTTTCCAGCGAAAGAATCTGCAGCATTCCTGCAGAATTTCCGTAGCGTCCCACGCCTGCCGAGGCTCAGACGGGCGGTGCCTTCGCCGTAACCGGAAGCCCTGCCGCGATCTCCCGCAGGCCGGCAAGAGCCGTGCCCACGACCGCTTCGTCCACATTGCCGGCCTGCACCGTATATACGGGATAGGAGAATTGCGGCTGGTTCGGCACGACATGCAGGCGGCCTGACTGGATATATGGTTCCACGACGCTCATCCGGAAGTAACCCGATCCCCCGTTCCTCACCACATGGTTCAGGGCGAGCGGGCCGAAATCCAGGAAGAAATCCGGCGCGACATCGGGAAAGTTCATTCCGTGATGCAGCGCAAAATCCGGCCCCCAGTCGATATGGACGTAACCTGTTCCCTCGCCGATCGGAGTGTCGGGGTCCGTCGTGAC
The DNA here is from genome assembly GCA_023393575.1 of Pseudomonadota bacterium. Lineage (GTDB taxonomy): Bacteria > Pseudomonadota > Alphaproteobacteria > Rhizobiales > Rhizobiaceae > Neorhizobium. The sequence goes on along the minus strand of JAEWKX010000367.1, from coordinate 1,960 downwards.
GAGGACGAGTTTCTCCTCCATCAGGAGATCGACCGTCAGTCCGGGGCGGTGATGCGGCGCGTACATGATCGCAACATCGACCATGCCGGACGCCACCTGGTCGATCAGATCCTGCGGCACATTGACATGAACCCTCAATGCCACCTCCGGCATCGAGATGCGTATCCAGCCCACCCAATCGAGAAGCAGCGGCTGCCACAGGCTTATCTCCGCGGCGATGGTGAGCACGGCGCTGCGGCCCGGCGGTACGGCCACCTGATGCCGGGTCCGCTGCCACAGCTGCACGAACATCGGCGCGTGCCGCAGGAACTGTTCGCCCGCATAGGTCAGGGTGGCGCCGTTCTTGTGCCGGTTGAACAGCGGCCGGCCCAGTTGCTGCTCCAGGGTGCGGATGCGGGCGCTCACCGTGGTCTGGGCGACGTTCAGCCGCTCCGACGCGCGGACAAAGCTGCCGGTCGAGACGATTTCCAGAAAAGTTCGGGCGAGTTCGATATCCATCGGTAAAGAACACGAAACTTGCAGTTTAATGTCAATGCCAGCAATGGCGATACATCGTCGCCCTCCCCGCGGCCGTGCCGAGGCTGGCGGCGGCGCCCCGATAGAGAAAGCTCCAGAAAACCGCGGTTCAGAGCGCCAGGCCGCTCCCGCGATCGAAGACGTGCACCTGGTCCGCGGCGATCGCCGCTCCGAACCGGGTCCCGTGGCGGACCGGGAAGGCGCCATCGACAACGGCGGTCACCGGCTCGCCGGCCACCGTGAATACGACATGCGTCTGTGCGCCGGTCGGCTCCACCACCAGCGTCTGCCCCGCAAGCGTGCTTCCGGCACCGTCCGGGCCTGCGAGAAGATGCTCGGGACGAATGCCGAGCCTTACCTGCTGTCCCCGTATCAACTTACGCGAAAGGCCAAGCCGGATGGTCGTCCCATCCGAAAGCAGGGCCGCCGGCGCCCCGTCGCGGGCATCCACCGCGGCGTCCAGGAAATTCATGGCGGGCGATCCGATGAAGCCGGCCACGAACACGTTCGACGGCTTCCGGTAGAGTTCGAGCGGCGTGCCGATCTGCTCGATGTTGCCGCCGTTGAGCACGATGATGCGGTCGGCGAGCGTCATCGCCTCGATCTGGTCGTGCGTCACGTAGACGGAGGTGGTGCCGCCCTTCTGGTGGAGGGTCTTGATCTCCGTGCGCATCTGCACCCTCAGCTTGGCGTCGAGGTTGGAGAGCGGCTCGTCGAACAGGAACACGGCCGGATCGCGGACGATCGCCCGGCCCATGGCGACGCGCTGGCGTTGCCCGCCGGACAACTGGCTGGGCTTGCGGTCGAGAAGCTCCGTCAGCGCCAGCATCCGCGCCGCCTCGCCGACCCGCCGTTCGATATCCGGCCGGGCCACGCCGGAGAGCTTCAGGTTGAACCCCATGTTCTCGGCCACCGTCATGTGCGGGTAGAGGGCGTAGGACTGGAATACCATTGCGATGTTCCGCTCCCGCGGCGTCAGCGCATTGACGACGGAGCCGGCGATCAGCACCTCGCCGTCGGTGATCTCCTCCAAACCGGCGATCATCCTGAGAAGCGTGGACTTGCCGCAGCCGGACGGTCCCACCAGCGCGATGAACTCGCCGTCCTCGATCGACAGCGACAGCCGGTGGATGACCTCGAGCGCCCCATAGGTCTTGCGGATATCCCGCAACTCGACAGATGCCATCTTGCTCTCCGTATCAGGACTTGACCGCGCCGGCCGTCAGGCCCGCGATGATGTGCTTTTGCGCCAGGAAGAAGACGATGACCGTCGGCAGGATCGTCAGCGTGATGAAGGCGAGCACCAGCTGCCATTCGGTGCCGAACTCGCCGCGATAGACCATGATCCCGAGCGGCCAGGGATATTTGGCTTCCGTGTTCAGCATGATCAGCGGCAGGATGTAGCTGTTCCAGCTGTTGACGAAGGTGACGATGCTGACGGTCG
>JAEWKX010000359.1 GCA_023393575.1 Pseudomonadota bacterium | reverse complement strand
CCGTTCTCCAGGGGGCTGCCGACCGTCACCGACTGGTACGCCTTCGTGAGCCGGGGAACCAGGGCGTCATAGACGCTTTCGTGGACGAAGAGGCGGCGCAGTGTCGTGCAGCGTTGTCCCGCGGTTCCCATGGCGGCGAAGGCTACGCCGCGTAGCGTCAGGTCCAGATCGGCCGTCGGAGCGACGATCGCGGCGTTGTTTCCCCCCAGTTCAAGGATCGACCGCGCGAAGCGCTGGGCAAGGCGTGGCCCGACTGCGCGTCCCATCGCCGTGGAGCCGGTGGCTGAAACGAGCGGTACCTTCTTGTGGTCGACCAGAACTTCTCCGATCTCCCGGCCGCCGATCAGCAAGGTCGAGAGGTTCTTCGGAGCCGTATTTCCTTCCGCAACATAACGGGCGAGAGCTTTTTCGAAGATCGCCTGTGTCGCAAGCGCCGTCAGCGGGGTCTTTTCGGAAGGCTTCCAGATGGTGGAGTTGCCGCAGACGATCGCAAGCGCGGCGTTCCAGGACCAGACGGCGACGGGAAAGTTGAAGGCCGAAATGATGCCGATGGCCCCGAGCGGATGCCAGGTTTCCATCATCCGGTGATCGGCACGCTCGGTCGCGATCGTCAGGCCGTAGAGCTGGCGGGACAGGCCGACCGCGAAATCGCAGATATCGATCATCTCCTGAACTTCGCCAAGCCCTTCAGAGGTGATCTTGCCGACCTCGATCGAAACGAGGAGGCCAAGGGCTTACTTCGATGCGCGCAGTTCCTCGCCCAGCAGGCGGATCAACTCGCCCCGCTTCGGAGCGGGAACGAGACGCCATTCCAGGAATGCTGGATGAGCCTTGTCGATCGCGGCCGCGACATCGCTTGCATTCATCTCAGGCAGCTTGCCGATCTCCCGACCGGTGATCGGCGAGTGGACGGTAAGGGTGCCGCCCGTGTAACTTTCCGGCTTAACGCCGAGACTACTGAGTATGTTCTTCACGTCGGCGGCAAGATCGAGATTGGCGAGCGTCATGTCAGTCCTTCCGGATGTCGAATTTGCGGTCAATGTACTGATCGGCGGCAGTTCTGCAATCAGAAGCGTTCGCTGGCGAAGTGGGCAATCTGTGCGCCCAGTTCATAATAGGCTTCCTTTACCGCGCGAAGCGGTGGGAGTTTCGGATTCGTGAAGGGCAGCGGCAGGTCCGCATCGGCGATGCGGCCAAGGATATGCTCGGCAAGGACCTTGCCGAAGGTCGTCCCCGGGGAAATGCCGCGGCCGTTGTAGCCACAGAAGCCGAGGACATTCGGCCCGAACTTGTGAAGGCGGGGCAGGGCGTTGTCCGTCATCCCGATCATGCCGTACCATTCGCACTCGAAGGGAATTCCCGCGATCTGAGGGAAAAGCCGACGCAGTGAGCGTCGCGCCCAGGCCTTGTGGATACCTGCCCCGGTTCCGCGAAGGGCGCCGACGCTGCCGAAAACCAGGCGGCCGGCCTTGTCCATCCGGAACGAGGATAGGACTTCTTTGGTGTCCCAGCATCCCTCACGGCCAGGAAGGATGGCGCGCTGCTGCGCATCCGACAGGGGGACCGTGGCGAAATTGAAATAAGGAAGATAGACCTGCTCCCGGCGGATCGCCTCCCATGGTCCGGTGCTGTAGGCTTCAGTGGCGACGATGATCCAATCCGCCTTCACTTCACCGCGCGCCGTGCGCACCACGCGCCGTCCGCCCCGTTCCCCGTAGCCTATGACAGCACTGTCGGTGTAAAGCCTGGCACCGGCGGAAATCGCCGCCCTTGCAAGGCCGCGGGCATAGGCCAGGGGCTGGAGGGTCCCGGCGCGCATGTCCAGCAGGGAACCGGCATAGGCGGTGGTTCCCACACGTCGTTCCGTGTCGGCGGCGTCGAGAATGGTGAGACGCGCTCCCCGCCTTTGCCATTGTGCAGCACGCTGCTCGAGTTCCTTCAATCCTTCCGAGCCGACGGCGAGGTGCAGAGTTCCATTCCGCTCCAATTCGCAGGCGATGTCATGCCGATCGATCAGATCACGCACAAGATAAGGTCCGTTACCAAGGAGTTCGAGCAGGCGCTCGCCGTAGATCGGGCCGAGTTCTCTGGGGAAGTCGTCGGGCATGACCCACATGCCGGCATTGATGAGGCCGACATTGCGCCCTGCGCCACCGAACCCGATCTCATGGGCCTCGAGAAGCACGACATTCGTGCCCGCCTCGGCCAGATGGAGTGCTGCCGACAGACCGGTATAGCCACCGCCGATGATGACGACATCGACCGACAGCGATTCGTTCAAGGTCGAGGCCTGCGGCGCTGGCGGTGCGGTCTTCTCCCACAATCCGTGGGAACGCGGGTTGTTCAGCATCTTTGGGATTCCAAATGAAGTCGGATGGACTTTACAGAGGCCATAACAAGGTGAATATCGACAGTTTCTCAACAGGTCATTCAACGGAGGAATGACATGCTGCCGCCTCGGCGCTTCCTGCCTTCCTTTTCACTTCTGGCAGCCTTCGAAGCGGCGTCGCGTACCGGCAGCGTCACGGCTGCTGCGAATGAACTCGGACTTACGCAGAGCGCCGTCAGCCGGCAGATATCGGCGCTTGAGAGGCAACTCGGCGTCTCGCTGTTCCGGCGGGAGCGGCAGACCATCCGGCTGACCCTGGCCGGGGACGGCTATGCGAGGGAGATCCGGGAGGCGCTCCGGCGAATCTCGAACGCGTCCCTCAATCTTCGGGCGCATCCACAGGGCGGCACGATCAACCTTGCCGTGCTGCCGCTCTTCGGCGCACGGTGGCTGGCGCCACGGCTGGGGCTCTTCCTGGAGCAAAATCCGGGAGTTGCGGTCAATCTGGTGAGCCGCCTGGAGCCATTCGACTTCCGCTTCGATTCGATCGACGCCGCCATTCATTTCGGCGAGGCGCGGTGGCCGGGTGCCGAACTGACATTCCTGATGAAGGAACATATCATCGCCGTCTGCAGCGGTGACTTCCGGCAGCGCTTCAGTCTCCGGCAACCCGCGGATATTCTGAATGCTCCGCTACTGCATCTGAGCAGCCGTCCGGATGCCTGGGAGAATTGGTTCGCGATGCAGGGGGTACGCTTCGGCAACGTCCACGGGATGCTTTTCGATCAGTACATCACGATCATAGAAGCAGCCGCTTGCGGAATGGGAGCGGCCCTTCTTCCCGCTTTCCTGGTCGCACCGGAACTTCGGGCCGAACGTCTCGTCACCGCCGTCGATGCGCCTGAATTGCATACCGGAAATTACTATCTCGCCTATCCGACCGACCGGGAGGAATATCCACCCCTTGCCGCCTTCAAGGCATGGCTCGAAAGGGAGGCGAGGAAGGAAGACGAAAGACCGGCTGGGGTTGCGGCGAACGATGGCATGGGCCAATAGTTCGGCAGGCGTCATGCCCTTTGCGGGTGCGTCAATCGACAAGGACAGAAAATGAAACCGATCTTCGTTCAGTTGCGGTGCAAGCCAGGCAAGACTTATGAGGTGGCCGATGCCATCTACAAGACCGAACTGGTCTCGGAACTCTATTCGACGAGCGGCGACTGGGATCTTCTGCTGAAGATCTACATCAAGGACGGGAACGAGATCGGTCGTTTCGTGAACGAGAAGATCGCCTGCATCCCGGGGATCGAGCGGTCGTTGACGACTCTCACCTTCACGGCGTTCTAAGCTGCGGAAGGCTGCCTGGTTCGGAGGCAGCCCTCACCGCAGGTGTCATGCGTGCGCTGCAGCGGTGGTGTTGCGCGCGCGAACGAGATCCCGGATCGCAAGCCGCACCTCGTCTGCCGAGGTGAACCGGTGTTCATCCAGATCAATGACATGGAACTTGACGGCGATGAACTTCAGCCTGTCGTCGTCCGGGACGACGATGCCGACAGGCTCGCCGCCGTATTCGATAACTTGCTTCTGCATGAGCAGACTCCTCTGTGGCTGTCGGTGACAGCTCTGACGAATGAATTTTCTGGAACGGTTGAACCGGATCGTTACATTCGACAGCACATGAGAGACGCAAGCCCTGTGCCATTCACGCGGAACGCTACCCGACGAAAGGCGGCGACGCACGTCATATCAAACATGTCACTCTCCTTAAGTGGTTGCGTTTCTGCCGATGACAACAAATCACCAGCAGAACGGACTGTAGCTCGACTTGGATTCATCGGCAACGAAATTCATTCTGGAGAGGATATTTTTCTTCCCGATGACAGAACTGAGGCCGAATTGTGGAATTCTATTGCGGCTATCCCGAAGTTGCCGCCGCAATTAGATAGGCACGGCGTATCTCGTTGCAAGGGCGCCGGTTGCAGCATCGGTGGATTTTCGAAACCGGAGCCGGCTGAACATTCTCCGTCGGCCCGCGACCTCTAGTCACCCCATTCGTTCGGATGCGTAGCTGCCTGGGCTTGGGGGGAAAACGATGGTTCGATTGCCGTTCAGGAATACCCGGCGGTGGATATGCGCATGTATTGCGCGTGCCAGAACCTGGCTCTCTACATCCCGCCCGAGGGAGACATAGTCGTCCGGGCTTTGCGCATGGGTGATACGAACCGTGTCTTGCTCGATGATCGGGCCTTCGTCCAGATCCGCCGTTACATAGTGAGCCGTGGCGCCTATCAACTTCACTCCCCGCTGATAGGCCTGCTTGTAGGGGTTGGCTCCCTTGAAGCTCGGCAGGAAGGAGTGGTGGATGTTGATGATCCGGCCCGACATCTTCTGGCAAAGCTGGTTGGACAGTACCTGCATGTAGCGGGCGAGAACGATCAGTTCCGTTCCCGTCTGTTCCACGAGATCGAGTAGCTGGGATTCCGCTTGTGGCTTGTTCTCCTTGGTGACCTTGATGTGGTGGAAGGGGATGTCGTGGTTGGCGACG
>JAEWKX010000292.1 GCA_023393575.1 Pseudomonadota bacterium | reverse complement strand
CGGAAGCGGCGGCGCGCGCCGCCGGTAACGCGCTGCGGCTGGCGGGCGTGGGCCGGCAAGGCCAGACGGGACTCTTCTCGACCTTCCGCCGGTCGGCGGTGGAGGCTGCGGCGCTCGGCCTGCTGATCGGCGCTGCCGCCCCGTTCGCGTTTCTTCTTGCCGTCGACGGCGCGGCCGACACGGTGACCAATGCAGTCGCGACGCTCGGTGGGAACCCGTGGCAGGTCCTGCTTCTCTGCAATCTTGTCCTGCTCGCGGCAGGCCTCGTGCTCGATACCGGCGCGGCGATCCTGCTGCTCGGGCCGATCCTGCTGCCGGCCTCCGTGGCCGCCGGTATCGACCCCGTCCTGTTCGGCGTGATCCTCGTCGTCAACCTGATGCTGGGCGGATTGACCCCGCCGGTCGGCATGCTGGTCTTCGTGGTCAGCGGCACGACCGGAGTGCCGCCGGCCACGCTCTTCCGGGCTGTCATCCCCTATCTCGCCGCGCTGCTCTGCGCGCTTTTCATCCTTTGCCTTCTGGCGCTGCTTCTCTGAAAGGAATGCTCGATGACCCGTCTCACGCGCCGCACCCTGCTCAAGGCCGCCGCCCTGGCTCCGGCCTTCGCGTCTCCTGCTCTCGTGCGACCGGCCGCCGCCCGAGCCGCCTCCGTCACGGTCGCTTCGCTGCTCGGCGAGGACAAGCCGGAGACGCGGATCTGGCGATGGATCGCGGCCCGAGCCGAGGAGCGCCTGCCGAACCGGTTCCGCTTCAGGATCGTCGCCAATGGCGCGCTCGGCGGTGAAAAGGAGGTTGCGGACGGAGCATTGCTCGGTTCCATCCAGGCAAGCCTGTCCACCGTCTCCACCCTCACCGCCTGGATTCCGGAACTGCAGGTGCTGGACCTGCCCTTCCTGTATCGGAACGAGCACCATATGCGCCGTGTCGTCGGCGGTGAGATCGGCAAGGGACTGGCCGGGCGTCTTGCCGATCAAGGGTTTGTCGTCGGTGGCTTCATCGATTACGGCGCCCGCCATCTGCTTGCCAAGGAAGCGATAACGCTGCCGGAGCAGATGCAGGGGAAGACGATGCGGGTGATCCAGAGCAGGCTCCATACCAGTCTGTGGAGCGGCTTCGGAGCGATCCCCGTCGGTATTCCGATCACCGAGACCTACAATGCGCTTTCCACCGGAGTGGCCGACGCGATGGATCTCACCGTCTCCGCCTATTCCGGGTTCAAGCTCCATGAGGTGGTTCCGTATCTGACGCGGACGGCGCACATCCGCTCGGCCGGCGTGATCTTCTATGCCGGGGCGTTCTGGGACGGACTCGCCGAGGAGGAGCAGGCAGTGCTGACGCAGATTTCCGGCGAAGCGGCCGAGCTGTTCAATGCATGGATGGCTGCCGACGAGCAGGCATCGCTTGAACTGGCGATATCGCAGGGTGCGCAGGTGCTTCAGCCGCAATCGCGTGAGGCGTGGGAGAGACGTGCCGAGCCGGTGTGGGAGGATTTCCGGGACGTGGTCGGCGGCCGGAAGGTCTTGTATATGGTGCGGCAGGCAGCCTGAGCGCCCGGCACCCCATGGGCGCCGTCCGCCACCGGCGGGCGGCCGGACGGAGGAGGCGCGGGCCGTTGAGCCTGTCCTGACGATCATTTCTATCTCCCTTCCCGTCGCCAGGGCTTCGTCCCCTGCTAGATTTCCGCTATCACTGCGTGAAGTGTAGCAGCCGGAGTTTGGGTGTGGACGAAGTCGAATGCGTGGTGGTCGGAGCGGGCATCGTCGGCCTGGCGATCGCACGAGCCTTGGCGCTGGCGGGTCGCGAGGTGCTGATCCTCGAGGCGGAAGATGCAATCGGCACCGGGACTTCCTCGCGCAACAGCGAGGTGATCCATGCAGGCATCTACTATCCCGCCGGCAGTCTCATGGCCAGGCTCTGTGTCGCGGGCAAGCACAGTCTCTACCGGTATTGCGAGGAGCGTGGCGTGCCGCACCGCAATTGCGGCAAGCTGATCGTCGCGACGTCTCCGGAGGAGCTTGCGGTGCTGCCGGCGATTGCCGCGCGGGCCGTGGCGAACGGCGTGGCCGATCTGCGGCAGATTTCCGCCGAGGAAGCGATGGAGATGGAGCCCGCGCTTTCGACGACGGGCGCGCTGCTCTCTCCCTCGACCGGCATCATCGACAGCCATGCGCTGATGACCGCGCTTCTCGGGGATGCGGAAGATGCCGGTGCGCTGATCGCCTTCAGGTCTCCCGTCTCCGCCGGCCGGGCAACCGGAGCCGGGATCGAGATCGATGTCGGCGGGAATGAGCCGGTGACGTTGCGCGCGAAGATGCTGGTCAACGCCGCCGGGCACGCTGCGCCGGGGCTTGCCCGCAGCATTGCCGGCATGCCGGCCGACCGAGTGCCGCACGCCTATTTCGCCAAGGGCAGCTATTTCTCGATGACCGGCCGGACGCCGTTTTCGCGGCTGATCTATCCGGTGCCGGTGAAGGGCGGGCTCGGCATCCACCTGACGCTCGATCTCGCCGGCCGGGCACGTTTCGGCCCCGACGTCGAATGGATCGACGGCCTGCGCTACGAGGTCGATCCGGCACGCGCCGAAAGCTTCTACCGCGGCATCCGCCGCTACTATCCCGGCCTTGCAGATGGCGCACTCGTTCCCGCCTATTCCGGCATCCGACCGAAGATCGTGCCGCCGGATATCGCGTCGCAGGACTTCCTTATCGAGGGGCCGCAGGCGCATGGCATACCCGGGCTCGTCAACCTGTTCGGCATCGAGTCGCCGGGTCTCACTTCCTGCCTCGCCTTCGGCGACCATGTCCGTGACATGGTAAGAAGCAACTAACGCATCAGATGTTGCGCCGCTTGCCCTCCAGGAGATCGAGCACCTTGTTGGCCGCATCCAGCACGTTGGTTCCCGGCCCGAACACCGCCGCCACGCCGTGCTCCAGGAGGAAGTCGTAATCCTGTCGCGGCACCACGCCCCCCACCACCACGATGACGTCGGCGGCACCACGTGCCTTCAGCGCCTCGACGAGCTGCGGCGCGAGCGTCTTGTGGCCGGCAGCCAGCGACGACATGCCGACCACCTGCACCTTCTCCCTGATCGCCAGGTCGGCGGCTTCCTCCGGCGTCTGGAAGAGCGGGCCGGCCAGCACGTCGAAGCCGATGTCGCCGAAGGCCGAGGCGATGACCTTTGCGCCGCGATCGTGACCGTCCTGACCGAGCTTGGCGACCATGATCTTCGGCTTGCGGGCCGAGGCTGCATAAGCGGAGAGGCGCGAGACCATGGTCGTAAATTCCGGATCGTCGTCATAGGCCGCTCCATAGAGGGCGCCCACCACTTCCGGCACGGCGGCATGGTCGCCGAAGGCCTGGCGCATGGCGTCGGAAATCTCGCCGACGGTGGCGCGGGCGCGTGCCGCCTCGACGGCGGCGGCCAGCAGGTTGCCCTGGCCGGACCGGGCCACTTCGGAGAGAGCGGCAAGCGTCTCCTCCACCTTCCTCGGATCGCGCTGGCGGCGAACCTGCTCCAGGCGCCTGATCTGGGCGGCGCGCACGGCGGTATTGTCGATCGCCAGGATGTCGATCTCCTCCTCGTTCTCCAGCCGGTATTTGT
>JAEWKX010000249.1 GCA_023393575.1 Pseudomonadota bacterium | reverse complement strand
CCCTGAAGCCTATCGCCGAGACCAATGTCGAGCACCTGACGGTGCGGGGCCAGTATCGGGCCGGAGCATCAGCCGGCGGGCCGGTGCAAGGCTATCTGGACGAGTTGGAGGGAGGCGTCTCCAATACCGAAACCTTCGTCGCCATCAAGGCCGAGATCGGCAACTGGCGGTGGGCCGGCGTTCCCTTCTATATCCGAACCGGAAAGCGCCTGGCGACACGGGTTTCGGAGATCGTCATCACGTTCAAGCCGATCCCCCACAATATCTTCGACCAGGCGGCCGGACGCATCTCCGCCAACCAGTTGATCATCCGCCTGCAGCCGGACGAAGGCGTCAAGCAATCGCTGATGATCAAGGACCCCGGTCCCGGCGGCATGCGATTGCGCGGCGTCTCCCTCGACATGAGCTTTGCGGAGGCCTTTGCTGTCCGTAATCCCGACGCCTATGAACGCCTGCTGATGGACACGATCCGTTCGAACCAGACGCTTTTCATGCGCCGCGACGAAGTGGAGGCTGCGTGGCAGTGGGTGGATCCCACCCTCAAGGGCTGGGAATCGACCGGCCAGGCCGTTCAGGGCTACACGGCAGGAACGTGGGGTCCCAGTCAGGCGATCGCGCTCATCGAGCGCGACGGCCGCACATGGCATGAAGGCTGACCCATGGAACCGAATATTCACGAATTCGCCGAAGGCACCATACTGGCGGATAAACTTGCGGATCAGGTCGCCCATCGCCTCGCCGCAGCGCTGGAGACGAAGGGGCAGGCCAGCCTGGTCGTATCGGGCGGATCGACCCCCAAGAAATTCTTCAGGGCGCTTTCCCAACGCGACATCGAATGGGCGAAGGTTACGGTGACGCTGGTCGACGAGCGCTTCGTGCCCATGGACCACCCCCGCTCGAATCACCTGCTCGTGCGGGAGAACCTGTTGCAGGAGAAGGCATCGGCCGCACGCTTCATTCCCCTCTATCATGACTGCCCCACCGTCGAGGAGGCAGCCGGCAAGGCAACGGAGGCGACGGCTGCGATCGCCCAGCCGTTCGATGTCGTCATCCTCGGCATGGGGGGCGACGGGCACACCGCCTCGTTCTTCCCGCATGGAAACAATCTCGGCGAAGCGCTCGACGCCGCCGGGCCGCGGCGCGTGCTGAGCATGGAGGCACAGGGCGCCGAGGAGCCTCGGCTTACCTTCTCCTTCTCCAGTCTCACGGATGCAGGCCTTCTGGTTCTTCATATCGAAGGGCAGGAGAAGAAGGACGTTCTGGCGCGGGCACAAAAGAACACCGACGAGACCGAGATGCCGATCCGCGCCGTTCTTCATCGTGCTGCGTCGCCGGTGGACATCTACTGGGCGCCCTGACGCCCGCCCGAAGCATCACCTGGAGCAATCCGGCGGCATCCGCCGCTCCCAACCGGCCTGCTCCCGAAACCAAAGGACATGGCCATGGCTGCTCATTCACAGATCCAAGCGATCACAGCCCGTATCGTCGAACGCTCCAAGCCTCGCCGCGAAGCCTATCTCGATCGTGTGCGAAGCGCGATTTCTCGCGGGCCCCATCGCGCCGTGCTCTCCTGCGGCAACCTCGCCCACCGCTTCGCCGCCGGTTCCCCCTCCGACAAGGCGGATCTTGCTGGTACCATTGTGCCCAATCTCGGCATCATCACCGCCTATAACGACATGCTCTCGGCGCACCAGCCCTATGAAACCTTCCCGGCGATCATCCGCGAAGCCGCCAAGGAAGCCGGAGGCGTCGCGCAAGTGGCGGGCGGCGTACCCGCCATGTGCGATGGCGTGACCCAGGGCCAGCCGGGAATGGAGCTTTCGCTGTTTTCCCGCGATGCCATCGCCATGGCGGCGGGCATCGGTCTCTCCCACAACATGTTCGACGCAGCCGTCTTCCTCGGCATCTGCGACAAGATCGTTCCGGGCCTGGTGATCGCCGCCCTGACCTTCGGCCACCTGCCGGCGGTGTTCATTCCGGCAGGCCCGATGACGTCCGGTCTTCCCAACGACGAGAAGTCGCGCATCCGCCAGCTCTATGCGGAGGGCAAGGTCGGGCGCGAGGAACTGCTGGAAGCCGAGTCCAAATCCTATCACGGACCCGGCACCTGTACCTTCTACGGTACGGCCAACTCCAACCAGATGCTGATGGAGATCATGGGCTTCCACATGCCCGGCGCCTCCTTCATCAATCCGGGCACCCCGTTGCGGGAGGCCCTGACGAAGGAGGCTGCCAGGCGGGCACTGGCGATCACTGCGCTCGGCAACGAGTTCACGCCGGCGGGCGAGATGATCGACGAGCGTTCGATCGTGAACGGCGTCGTCGGCCTGCACGCCACGGGGGGGTCCACCAACCATACGCTCCATCTCGTCGCGATGGCGCGTGCCGCGGGAATCCACCTCACCTGGCAGGACATCTCCGAGCTTTCCGACATCGTTCCGCTGCTGGCCCGCGTCTATCCGAACGGCCGTGCCGACGTCAACCACTTCCATGCCGCGGGCGGCATGGGCTTCCTCATCAGGCAATTGCTGAGGGGGGGGCTGCTCCACGACGACGTCCGCACGGTCTACGGTCACGGGCTGGAGGCCTATACGGTGGAGGCGAAGCTAGACGCGGCCGGCAGCATCGTCCGGCAGCCGGCGCCCGGGGAAAGCGGCGATGCCAAGGTTCTTGCGAAGATCGAAGCGCCCTTCCAGTCGAACGGCGGCCTGAAGATGCTGACCGGTAACCTGGGCAAGGCGGTGATCAAGATTTCGGCCGTGAAGCCGGAGCGGCATCTGATCGAGGCACCGGCGATCGTCTTCCACGATCAGCAGGAGTTGCAGGACGCCTTCAAGCGCGGCGATCTCAATCGCGATTTCGTCGCGGTCGTCAGGTTCCAGGGACCGAAGGCGAACGGCATGCCCGAACTTCACCGCCTGACGCCGCCGCTCGGCGTGCTCCAGGACCGCGGCTACAAGGTGGCGCTGTTGACGGACGGGCGCATGTCCGGTGCCTCCGGCAAGGTACCTGCCGCGATCCATGTCACGCCGGAAGCTTCCGACGGCGGCGCGATCGCCAGGATCGTGAACGGCGACATAATCCGGCTCGATGCGGCCAGCGGCACCCTGGAGGTGCTCGTCGACGCGGCGGAACTGGCAGCGCGAACGCCTGCAACCACCGACCTGTTGCAAAACGAATTCGGGATGGGCCGCGAACTCTTCGCGATCTTCCGGCAGAATGCGGGAACGGCCGACAACGGAGCCAGCGTTTTCGCCTAGGCGGCGTCGTCTCCTATCGCATCCCCACTACCAGGAACGGATGTCCAGGACCTTGTCGCGATGGGCGGGGTGCGTGCTGAAGACGAAGATCCGGTCGAGTTCCTTCTGGCTCAACAGCCGGAGGAAGCGGACTTCGATCGTGTTGTTGGCGAAGGTCTTCATCAGAACACAACCGATCTTGGAGATCCGAGCGTCCGGGATGTCGAGATAGAACTGCTCGGGCAGCTTGTACTGGGTCAGGATGCCTATGACGGCCCCGCTCACGGAGATGCGCAGGATTTCGCAGCGGCGGGCGGCCATGTTGAGCACGCCATTCTCGGTGTACTCGATGCGGGCGGCATTCAGCGTATCTTCCATCCGAAACCGCGTCTCACGGTCATACATGAAAGACTCTTCCTTGTTCAGGAAGTGATTTTTGCCCTCGCTGAAAGCATTCACCGACCGTCTCCTTCTCGATGACGGAAGGCTACAGGCCGAAGTTTAACAGAGGGTATTTTTCGGACGCCACCAATCGGCAATCCATGCATTTCTCAGATTTCGGCAACCCGGGCATCATCGTTCAGCACGATAGGTATGACCGTCCTCATCGAAGAGATGAAGCTTGTCCGCCGATGCCGAAAGCCTTACCACATCGCCCTTCCTGCCGCTCCAGATGCCGGGGAACTTCGCGATCAGCGGCTCATGCTCCGAGAGACCCTCGATGTAGAGAAGCGTCACCTCGCCCAGCGCCTCGATGAGCGCGATCCTGCCCTCGAACAGGAAGTCTTCGCCGGCTGCCACGGAAAGATCCTCCGGGCGCACGCCGAAACTTGCCGGCCTGCCGCGCTCCGAGGCGTTCGTAGCTATCGGCACGCGAACCGACTTACCGTCGCCAAGGCTGACGGTCGTCGTCTCGCCCGGTTCGGTGACCGTCACCGGGAGGATATTCATCGCCGGAGATCCGATGAAACGGGCAACGAACAGGTTATGGGGCCGCTCGTAGAGCTCCAGCGGCGCCCCGACCTGCTCGATCCGGCCGGCCGACAGGACGACGATGCGATCCGCCAAGGTCATCGCCTCGACCTGGTCGTGGGTGACGTAGATCATCGTCGTGTCGGGCATGGACTCGTTGAGCTTGGCGATCTCGATGCGCGTCGCCACGCGCAGCGCGGCATCGAGGTTCGAAAGCGGCTCGTCGAACAGGAATACCTTCGGATCCCGGCAAATCGCCCGACCGATGGCGACGCGCTGGCGCTGACCGCCCGACAGCGCCTTCGGCAACCGGTCCAGGTAAGGCGTCAGTTGCAGGATCTCGGCAGCGGACCGCACGCGACGGTCGATCTCGGCCTTGTTCTCCCTGGCGATGCGCATCCCGAAGGCCATGTTGTCGTAGACGGTCATGTGCGGGTAGAGCGCGTAGGACTGGAACACCATGGCGATCCCGCGCTTGGAAGGCGGAACCTCGTTCACCAGTTGTCCGTCGATATACATCTCGCCGCCGGTGATGGTCTCCAGCCCCGCGATCATGCGAAGCAGCGTGGACTTTCCGCAGCCGGAAGGGCCGACGAAGACGACGAACTCCCCCTGCCTGATCTCCAGATCGATCCCGTGGATGACCTTGACCTGGCCGTAGG
>JAEWKX010000210.1 GCA_023393575.1 Pseudomonadota bacterium | reverse complement strand
GAGCGGTTGCTGCCAGTACTGCTGGCCGACGGCCGCCGGACGGGGGCCGTCGGCTACGTGGTCGACCGCGACCATCTGCAATATGCCGGTGCCCTCGAGCTTGCTGAGGCGGCTGAGATCGTCCGGCTTGCGGCCGGCAAGTCCGGCCCGAACCATGCCTATGTCGTCAATACGGTCGCCCATTTGCGGGACATGGGCATCCGTGACCACTGGCTCGAGGGCGTGGGCAGGCTGGTCGGCGAGATTTAGGCCGTGGTGTTCAGGACGGCTGCGCTTCAGTCCGTTCCGCCCGCAGTTCGGCAAGCCGCTTCACGGCTGTCGGCGGAAGCTGCAGATGAGGGTTAGCCTCCACCGTCTCGACGAGCAGTTCGTCGCTTGCCGCCTCCAGCCTGTCGATCAGCGTCTGGAAGAAGGTATCCGGATCGAGGCCCGGCATGATCGGCGGCAGGATGCGAACCTTGAAGTGGCCCGGGAAGCGGATTGATCGACGTCGCGGCCAGAACAGGCCGGGATGCATGGCGATCGGCACGACCGGCACCTGGATGTCGCGATAGATGCGGGCGATGCCGTACCGGTACTCCGGCTCCGCACCCGGCGGACGGCGTGTCCCCTCCGGATAGATGATGAGCTGCCGGCCGTTGTCCATCTCCTGCTTGGTGCGTTCCATGACGCCGACCATCACCTTGCCGCGGGCGCCGCGGTTGACCGGGATCATCCGCTGTTTCATCACGTACCAGCCGAAGAGCGGGATCCATAGAAGTTCGCGCTTGAGGATGTAGACCGGGTCCTTCTGCCAGGGCAGGAGCGCGAAGGTATCCCAGAAGGACTGGTGTTTCGGCGCGAAGATGCAACCGCCCTCCGGAATGTTCTCCAGCCCCTCGATCTCGAAGGTCGTGCCGACGATCTTCTCCATCAACCAGTGATTGGAGAGCGCCCAGTTCTTCGGGATGCGATAGGCCTTCTTGCGCGGCAGGATGAAATAGGCGGGCGTCAGCACGATCATCTGGATGATGAGGTTCGCGTAGAACGCAAGATTGAACAGGATGGATCGCGCCATCAGCATGCAGGACTTCCTCGTGGGTCAACGGCTGCGTACACGAGAACGGGCAATAAAAAAAGCCGCCAGGCGAGATCAGAGAACGGGTTTGGCGCCGGCGGCCTCGCTCTTCTTGTCGGTCCTCAGACCCTTGGCCGATGCGAGCCCCGTCCAGTCGCGGATGGTCGCCGCGACCACCTTCCCGTATTCCTGGATCAATATGCGCACGACGTCCGGTTCGGCGAACCACGCCTTGCGGGTGAGATCCGAATTGACCACCGGGTAGGGAATGTAGTCGGTCACGGGATCGACCCTTCGCAGTTCGTGGAGGCTGCGGGGCATGTGGTAGTTCTGCGTCACCACGAGCACGACGCGGAAGCCGTTGTCATGGATCCAACTGGAGATCTCGTTGGCATTGCCGATCGTGTCGATGGCGTCGTAGCCGATGTCGACACAGCACGAGAACAGGTCGGGCGGCGTCTGCGTCATCTTCTGGATCTGCGCGGGGCTCGTCGACGGATGGGCGCCGGAGATCAGCAGACGCTTGCCGGCTCCGTCACGAAGCAGGCCTGCCGCCTGGTCTATGCGCTGGTATCCCCCCGTCAGCACGACGATGGCATCGGCCTTCACCCCCTCCGGCGGCTGCAGCGAAGCGACGGAATCGGCGAACCAGAGGAAGCCGCCGACGAAGGCGGCGACGACGGCAAGGACACCGGTTATCATCCAGCGCGCCACCCGCCTCAGCCGGCTGTGGCGGGAAAAGAGCTGACGGGACATCCGTGCGCGCCTCGACGGACCTGGCAGGCGGTTGTCCTTGGATGAACGGGTCGTGCTCATGATTCTGTGAATAGACCGAGTCCTCTGCCGAGAACAGGTTTTTGTATCGCCATGTGCCTCACGTCACGACGCGGGAAGGCCATCGGATCTTGCCGGATCGGAGCGGATGAGGTCGATCTCGTCGATCGTGCGCATGACGGTGAAACGGGCGGTCAGGGTGGTCAAAAGCGCGATCAGGATCATCGTGAGCAGGATGCCGAGATATCCACCGAACCCCAGCGAGAAGGTCCCGAACAGAGCTGTCGCCTGGTCGCTTTCGGGAGTGGCGCGCGAATTGGACTGCCAGATGCCGAGGATGGCGAAGAGCAGTGCGGCGACTGCGCTGCCCGCGGCCGATCCCTTCAGGCTGATCTTCAGGAAGTGCTTCTGGAATTCCCTGGCGACGAAGGCGCTCTCGGCGCCCACGAAATGCAGCACCTCGACGATATGCCGGTTACCCGAGATTACGCCGCGGGTGGCTAACACGACCGTCAGCACCTTGGCGGTTAAGACGAGAACAAGCACGCCCGTTCCGATCAGGACCGTCGTCCGCGCCATCGACACCAGCCGGTCCACCCATGTCCGGTGATCGTCGAGAAAGGCCTGCGGCAGTTCCAGCGCCAGGAGTTCCCGCATCTCCGCGAAGTCCGGCGGGTTCTGCTCGTCAATGGTCACGACCACCAGCCGGGGCACCGGCAGTTCGTCGAGGTCAAGGCCAGCGCCCAGCCATGGCTCCAGCAGGCGCGCGGTCGCCGCCTCGTCGAGGATCGTGCCTTCCTTCGTGCCGACGAAGCCGAGCGCCAGATCCTTCGCCTTCTGCAACGCCTCGTCCATGTCCAATCCTTCGGCCGGCTTGATCTGGATGGTGATCTCGCGGGAAATCTGGCTCTGCCAGCTCGCGGCCGTGGCACGTACCATGGTGACGGCGCCGAGCGTGAGGCAGGCCAGAAACGCCATGATGGCGATGACCACGATCAGCGCATTGCCCTGGATGTTGGAGGGCGGCAGGATCGGTGCGGTTGGACGTACACGCATTTGCGCGCGTCGCGCGGCGCCAGCCTGGGGGTCTTTTGGGTGACTCATTTCATTCATAGATGTCGAGCCGCCCTTCGGTGAGGATCATCCGGCGCGCGTGAACCTGATCCATCAGCGCAAGGTCGTGGGTGGCAATGACGACCGCGGTGCCCAGCCGGTTGAGTTCCAGGAAGAGCGACAGAAGCCGCTGGGCCATAGGCGGATCGACATTGCCCGTAGGCTCGTCCGCGAGGAGAACTTCGGGACGGTCTATCAAGGCGCGGGCGATCGCCGCTCGCTGCTTCTCGCCGCCCGAAAGAACCGGCGGCAGAACGTTGATGCGCTCACCGAGGCCCACCCATCTCAGAAGCTCGATGACATCGTTGCGATAGGTGTTCTCCTCCTTGCCGCGAACGCGCAGCGGCAGGGCGACGTTTTCATAGGTGGTCAGGTGGTCGAGCAGCCGGAAATCCTGGAAGACGATGCCGACGCGCCGGCGCAGCATGGGCAACTCGCCGCGCGGGATCTGCGAGAGATCCCGTCCGAACATGCGGATCAGGCCCCGGGTCGGCTGCAGCGACATGAAGAGCAGGCGCAGGAGGGTAGTCTTGCCTGCGCCGGACGGTCCGGTGAGGAACTGGAACGACCGCTTCGGGATGTCGAAGGTCATATCCCGGAGGATTTCCGGACCCATCCCGTAACGGAGGCCGACGTTCTCGAAGTGAATCAAATGGAAACCCGATTCCCGTTCTGAGCCGCCCCCGCAACCAAGGGCAGGCGATCTCTATCGCCACCGGATTAGGTCGTTT
>JAEWKX010000157.1 GCA_023393575.1 Pseudomonadota bacterium | reverse complement strand
GAGTATGTGCGTGCCGACATCTTTGTGCTTGCAAGCCGTTATGAGGGCTACGGCATGGTGTTCGCGGAGGCGTTGGTGCACGGTCTGCCGGTCGTCGGCTGCGCCGCCGGCGCGGTCCCGGACGTCGTACCGGAAGGCGCGGGCCTGCTCGTGCCGCCGGATGATCCGCGGGCTCTGTCCAAGGCACTGCGGCTCGTATTGACGGACGCCGATCTGCGGTCCGCAATGGCGGATGGTGCGGCCGTTGCCGGCGCCGCACTTCCTTCCTGGCGCGATACGGCGATGGCCGTGGTCCGGTTCCTGGATGAACGCGGATGAGCGGGTTCGACATTCGTTGGCTCGACCTGCGGGAACCCGCCGATCGTCGGGCAAGGGAAAGCCACCTGCTGGCAGCGGCGATCGAGGTCATCGGCTGCTTGGAAGCGTCCAGGGTCCTCGATATCGGCTGCGGCACCGGCTCGACATATCGCGCACTCAGGACCCGGCTCCAGCCGACGGTACAATGGCAACTTCTCGATCGTGATCCGCGCCTGCTCGCCGAGGCCAGGCGGCGTCATGGCGGAGATGCCGTTGCCTTCGTGGAGAGCGATCTGGCGGAACTGGACAGGCTGCCGTTGGAGGGGGCGGCGCTGGTGACGGCGTCGGCCCTCTTCGATCTCTGTTCGGCAGACTTCATAGCCCGCTTCGCGTACTGCCTGCGCCAAGCGAATGTGGGGCTTTATGCGGCGCTCAACTATGACGGCGAAATGTCATGGTCCCATCCGCATCCCCTGGACGCCGAGGTGGTGAAGGCCTTCAACGCACATCAGGGCAGGGACAAGGGTTTCGGCGTCGCCGCAGGGCCGAGGGCGTGGAACATTCTTGCTACCGATCTTCACGCGCAGGGCTTTCGCGTGATGACGGCAGCCAGCCCATGGATTCTCGAGGTGCGGGATGCCGAGCTCCAGCGTTCGTTGCTGGGCGGTGTACTGGACGCCGTTGCCGAGGAGGGAAGCCTGAGCGCGAAGGACATTGAGGATTGGCACGCCTACCGTGTTGCCGCGATCACCAGTCCGGAAAGCTCATGCCGTGTGGGTCACCAGGACGTTCTCGCTCTCCGCTGACGGTTCCCTTCGCCGGACATACCGGAAGTCGCAATCGAAGACGATGTCGGTGCCGATGTCGTAGACATTCACCTTCGGGCGGCGGGCTTCCGAGAGACGGTCTACGGGAGCCAGCGTCGTTCCCATCGGCCCCGACCCGATGATGATCGGCGCGATCGAGACATGCAGGCGATCGACGAGATCGGCGTCGACGAAGCGGGCGATCGTCTTTGCGCCGCCTTCGACCAGAATGCTGGTCAATCCGCGCGCCGCCAGTGCATCCAGGATCTCGCGGGGATGAAGTCCTCCGCCACGGCGCGCAAGCCTCACCACCTCGCTCTCCGGCGGCGGCTCGGGGGCATCATCGGCCTGCACGATCAGCACGGGCGCGCCTCCATCCCCCAGCATCTTGGCATTGGGTGGGATGCGGCCGTTGCAGTCGATCACGACCCGGACCGGATTGGGACCGGGAACGGCGCGGACGGTAAGGCTGGGGTCGTCCGCCACCACCGTGCCGACGCCGACGACCACGGCGTCAACCAGTGCGCGGCAGCGATGAAGATGGGCGATTCCGTCGCAGCCGGAGACATCCTGTGCGTCTCCCGTCGGCGTCGCGACCCGGCCGTCCAGGGATTGTCCGACCTGCGCGAGGACCAGGGGGCGGTCACGCAGTGCGATTGGGGCGTAAAGGCGCCACGCCGCTTCCGCGTTATCGGGCGAGTGCGATGTTGCCGAGGGGTCTCCGCGAAGGACAAGGAGCCGCTGCCAGATCTCCTCGGTCATCCTTGCCGCGTACATTTCCCCTCCCAAAGCGTGCGATCGATAACCGACAATGCCGGGCCGATCCGGATGTTCCGGAGCGGAGGCTGGTTCACGCGAACGATCTCTCAACATCCTCCCCGGTGCAAGGCAGCCTGAATCAGGTGCTTCTTCCACCCAGATCATGGAGATAGGTATTTTCCGCCCGTGACGCCGCATAGGCTGACGGATCGATATCCGTCGCGAGCAGCGCCTCGCCCTCCGCTGCCGCTTCTGCAAGCAAAGAGCCGTCCGGCGCGGCGATCCGAGAAAGGCCGGCATAGGCGAAATGCGGGTCGGAGCCGCAGTGGTTGATATAGGCGACGAAGACCTGGTTCTCGAAGGCGCGCACGCGGATCATGTGCTCGGCGATGAAGCGGCCGGACCAGCCTGTCGGCAAAGCCGTCGGGACGACCACCAGGTCGGCGCCGGCCCGTGCCAGGCGCCGCACGTTTTCAGGGAACTCGACGTCATAGCAGATCAGCATGCCGAGCCTGACGCCTTCAACGGTTGTGAGGATCGAGGCGGGATTGGCCGGGCGGAACCAGCGTTTTTCGTAGGGCCCATAGAGATGGGACTTCCGGTAGACGGTCTGCCGGCTTTCGCCGTCGACGAGGAGGGCGCTGTTGTAGACGTCGTTGCCGTCTCTTTCCGCGAAGCCGGCCACGATCGCAAGGCCATGACGGCGGGCGATGGCTGCAAGCCGTTCGGGAAGATTGCCGTCCGCAGGGGCCGCGAGGTCGGGAAACCGCTCTGCCGCGCCATAGCCCGTCAGCGCCAGTTCGGGGGCTATGAGAAGTCGGGCGCCAGCGGCGGCAGCCTGGCCAGCCGCCGTCTCGATCTTCGCGAGGTTGGCGTCGATGTCGCCGATCACGGCCTGCATCTGAAGCCCGGCGATCCTCATCGCTCGGCTCCCATGGCGCCGAGCAGCTTCGGCAGGTCGCCGAAGCGGGCGACGAGGCCGAACACGACTGCGGCGATTGCCAGAAACAGCACGGTGACCGAGGCCATGGTCGGCGTGTAGCCATAGCGCAGCGCGTTGAAGATCTTGATCGGCAGCGTCTCCATCGTGAAGCCGACGGTCATATAGGCGACGATGTACTCGTTCAGCGACAGCACGAAGGCGAAGGCATAGCCTGAGACGATGTAGGGCAGGATCAGCGGCAGCACGACGGTCCGGAAGATCACCCGGTCATCGGCGCCCATGGTCGCGGCGGCTTCGACCAGCGAGCGGTCGATGGCGGAAAAGCCGAGCGACAGCGTGACGAGCGGCAGCGTGACGAAGAAGATGGCGTGACTGATGGCGGCGGTCCACGGCTGGCCGTAGAAGCCGGTGGTGGCCCAGAAGGTCAGCAGGCCAAGGGCGGTGATGACCGGCGGCAGCGTGAAGGGCGCCACGCCCAGCAGCTGCAAGATGTTCGCCCAGGGCGCCACCCGCCGCCACAGGAACCAGGCGAGCGGGAGGGCGATCAGCAGCGCAAGCGCCGCCGAGGTCGCGGCGAGCGTCAGCGACGCCACCAGCGCGCTGCGCCATTCCGGATTGGCGAAGATCTCGCCGTACCAGCCCAGGGAAAAGCCCTGGGGTGGAAAGGCAAGCGTCTGCTTCTCGTTGATCGAGACACCGGCGACGACGATCAGCGGCAGGGCGAGGAACAGGCCAACCGCAAAGAAGAACAGGCGTTTCAGCGCGGTGTTCATACGGCCTCCTTGCGCCGTCCGGCGTAGACGGCCAGACCGACGAGTGCGAGCGAGACGAGCACGAGGAAGACGGCCATGGCGGCGGCGAAGGGCATGTTCGACTGGTAGATGGCCTGGTCGGTGATGAGCACCGAGAGCGTCCAGTGCTGGGGCCGCCCGAGAAGCTGCGGCAGCAGGTAGGAGCCGAGTGCAAAGATGAAGACCATGATCAGCGTCGCCAGGATGGTGTTGCGCAGCGCCGGCACCACGACGGTGAAGAAGGCACGCACGGGAGAGGCGCCGAGGGTGCGGGCAGCCTCCGTCAACGTGGGATCCAGACGGACGAGTGCCGGATAGAGCACCAGCACCGTGTAGGGCAGGGCCTGGTAGGTCATCGCGGTCATCACGGCTGCGAAGCTCGGGGTCAGCGCCTGCGGCGTCGCCATGACGCCGACGGCCACGAGGAGGTTGGTCAGTCCTGCGGTGCGGGAGAACAGGGTGGACCAGGCAAAGCCGATCATCACCTCCGACAGCGACAGGATCGACAGCAGCGCGACGAGCCAGAGAACCTGTACCTTCCGGGCAGTGCGGGACATCAGATAGGTGAAGGGAAGGCCGATCACGATACAGGCAACGGCGACAGCGACGGCGAGGAAAAGCGAGAAGCCGAGGACCTTGCCGAAGAAGAGGCTGAGGAAGCGGGCGTAATTGTCCCAGACGAAGGCCGGCTGGTAGAAGCCGCCCTGCTCGCGTTCGAAGAAGGAGACCGCGATCATCGTCGCGAAGGGAATCACGAAGAAGACGATCAGCATGCCCGCCGGGAAGACGAGCGGGCCGTAGTCGGCGAGCCGCTGGGGCGGTTCGCGTCTCATCGGGCAAGCACCACGCTGGTCGCCGGATCGAGCCGGATGCCGACCTGCTGGCCGACCGCCACCTCCGGCCGCGTGCGCGGCGCGGAGACGGCAACGATCTGCTGGCCGGAAGCTTCCACGAAGGTCTCCACCGTGCCGCCGAGGTCGCGGATAAAGGTGATGCGGCCCTCGATGGTGCCGTTACCCGGTGCGGTGATCTGCACGTCTTCCGGCCTGACGGAGATCGTCCCTGCCTTGGCACCTGCGAGCGCAAGGCCCTCGACCGCGGTTCCAAACACGGTCGCCCGGCCGCTGTCGTCGATAGCGTAGGGAAGAAGGTTGGTGGAGCCTATGAAATCGGCCACGAAGGAATCCGCCGGCCGGCGATAGATGTCGATGGGAGCGGCAGCCTGGCGGATCTCGCCGCCGTTCATCACCACCACCGTATCGGCCATGGTCATGGCTTCGCGCTGGTCATGGGTGACGACGATGGTGGTGATGCCCAACTGCTGCTGCAATTGGCGCAGTTCCACCTGCATCGCCTCGCGCAGCTTCGCGTCGAGCGCCGAGAGCGGCTCGTCGAGCAGGAAGAGCCTGGGTGAAATCGCAAGGGCGCGGGCGATCGCGACGCGCTGGCGCTGTCCGCCGGAAAGCTTCGTGACGGAGCGGTCGGCGAAGCCTCCCAGGTGGATCATCGCCAGCAGTTCGTCGACGCGCTTCTTCTGTTCCTCCTTCGGAACGCCGCGGATGCGCAGCGCATAGGCGATGTTCTCGCCGACCGTCAGATGCGGGAAGAGCGCCAGCGACTGGAAGACCATGCCGAGATTGCGCTTGTGGGTCGCAACCTTGGTAATGTCCTCGCCGCCCAGCCGGATCGAACCGCTGGTCGGGAGGTCCAGGCCGGCGACCATGCGCATCAACGTTGTCTTGCCGCAACCTGAGGGTCCGAGCAGGCAAACAAAGGTGCCTTCCGGAACCGAAAGGCTTACATTGCTGACGGCAGTGAACGTGCCGAACTGCTTCGTCACGTTGCTGAGGATTAGTCCGGACATTCGCTCTCCGCTCTGGTTGCGCGGGCGCTCTTAGCTCAAAAGCGGTGATGCGGCCACCCTCTTCCGAAGACGGCGGCCGCGATCTCTCAGCCGGCGATCATCTCCGTCCATTTCTGGTTCAGGAAGTCGGACTTCGTCTTATAGAGGTCGTAGCGCGGGATGATCGGCTCGATGTCGGACGACACGGCGGCGAATTCCTCTGCCGTCAGGTCAAGCAGGTCACGTTTGACCGTCGGTGAAGTGCCGACCTTTCGCGACAGGATCGCCTGGACCGCGGGCTGGCACATGTAGTCGATGAAGACATGCGCCTCTTCGGTCTTTTCCGAGGCGCGGGACAATGCCCAGCAGCCGGAATCGAGGATGCCGCCTTCCGTCGGGAAGGTGGAGCGGACCGGGTGCCCGTCGGCAGCGGCGAGCCCGGTGACGTCGTGATAGTACTGGCCCATCGGGATCTCGCCCGATTTCAGCGCTTGTTCGAACTGCGCCTCGTCGCGGTACCAGAGGCGGACGTTGGGCTTCACTTCCGCGAGCTTCTCGAAGACCTTGAGGATGCCTTCCTCGGTGTCCAGCGCACGGGTACCGCCGAAGTGTGTCTTGGCCGTCACTTCCAGCAGGAAGGAATTGGAAACGAGCGCCAGCAGCCCGATCTTGTCGGCATTGGCGGAATCCCAGAGCGCCGTCCAGGAGGTCGGTGCGTCCTTATAGACATCCGTGTTGGTGACGAGGGTGATGTACCAGGAAACGGCACCTATCCCGGCCACGCGGCCGTCCGGATACTTGTTGACGAAGGCATCGATCAGGCCGGAGGCGTTTTTGATCTTCGCCATGTCGAGCGGCGCCCAGAGATCGGTCGCCTGGCCCTTGAGCATGGCCACCTGCGACATCATGGAAATGTCAGCGGGGGCCTGCCCGGCGCGGGCGGCCTGTTCCAACTGAACGAGCCAAGCTTCGCCCGTCGGCTCCGCGATCGATTCCACGGCGATGCCGGTCGCCTTGGTGAATTCCGGAAAGATGTTCTTGTCGAAGGAGTCCTTGAAGTAGCC
>JAEWKX010000085.1 GCA_023393575.1 Pseudomonadota bacterium | reverse complement strand
GATCATTTTCATCGCGATAAAGCCCCAGGTCATGGACGCGGTTCTGCCGCCGCTCAAGGGGCTGATGTCGGCGGATACGGTGGTCGTCTCGGTCGCTGCGGGAAGGTCGCTGGCATCCATCGAAGCCCATCTGGGCGAGGCGGGAATGGTGCGGGCGATGCCCAATACGCCGGCGATGATCGGCCGCGGGGTGACCGGCGCCTACGCCAATCCCAAGGTCGGCGAGGCCCAACGGGCGCAGGTACAGGCGCTTCTCGGCGTCAGCGGCCCCGTGGAGTGGGTCGCCAGCGAACGCGACATCGATGCGGTGACGGCCGTTTCCGGCAGCGGACCCGCCTATGTCTTCCATCTCGTGGAGTGCATGGCGGAGGCAGGCCGAAAACTGGGCCTGCCGGCGGACCTCGCCATGCGCCTCGCACGGGAAACTGTCTCGGGGGCCGGTGAACTGTTGCACCGGTCCCCCGAGCCTGCCTCGCGTCTACGCCAGAATGTCACGTCGCCCGGCGGCACGACTGCCGCGGCGCTCGCAGTGCTGATGGCGGAGGATGGCATGCAGCCCTTGTTCGACGAGGCGATCGCCGCCGCCCGCCGGCGGGCGGAAGAACTCGGAAGCTGAGGCCGCCGATGACGAACGAAATCTCCTACGGCGACTTCGAGAAGGTCGATATCCGCGTCGGCACGATCGTCGAGGTCTCGCCTTTCCTTGAAGCCCGCAAGCCGGCCTGGAAGCTGAAGATCGACTTCGGCCCGGAGATCGGCGTGAAGAAGTCCTCGGCCCAGGTCACCGTGCACTATGCCGAACAGGACCTCGTCGGCCGGCAAGTGCTGGCGGTAGTGAATTTCCCTCCGCGCCAGATCGGGCCGTTCCGCTCGGAGGTGCTGACGCTGGGCTTCGAGGACGAGGCAGGCGCCATCGTCCTTGCTGCCGTCGAGCGTCCGGTGCCGGACGGCAAGAAGCTGATGTGATCGAGACTCCGTCCGGTTTCAGGCCGGAACGCGGACCACTGCCCGCAGCCCCCCTTGGGGACTGTCGGAGAGCGTGACGTTGCCGCCATGGGCATGCGCAATGTCACGCACGATCGAGAGGCCAAGACCGGTGCCGGACGTATCGATGTTGCGGGCCTCGTCTAGACGGAAGAACGGCTTGAACACGTCCTCGCGCGACCCTTCCGGGATTCCCGGTCCGTCGTCGTCGAAGGTGAGGGTCAGCCAACGCGCGGTATGCCGTGCCTCCACATGCAGCGTGTCCGCATAGCGCTCGCTGTTGGCCGCGAGATTGTGGACGAGTCTTCCGAAGGCATTGGGGCGCACGGCAATGATATCTTCGCCGTCCAACTCATAGGTCATCCGCTTGCCCTTGAGTGCGAACTCGCTACTGATCTTCTCCAGCAGTTCGCTCAGTCGCAGGTTGCCGACGTCCTCCTCCGCGTCTCCCTTGGCGAAGGCGAGGTAGCCTTCCAGCATCTTCTGCATGTCGTCGACATCCTGAGCCATTCCCTGGAGCTCCGGCTTGTCGCCCGCAAGCGCCAGTTGCAGCTTGAAGCGGGTGAGGATGGTACGCAGATCGTGGCTGACGCCGGAGAGCATGGCGGTGCGCTGTTCGATCTGCCGCTCGATACGTTCGCGCATAAGGATAAAGGCGGAGCCGGCAAGCCTGATTTCATCAGCCCCCCGCGGTGTGAAACCGGGAATCTTCTGTCCCTTGCCGAAGGCCTCCGCCGCCTCGGCGAGCATCAGGATCGGGCGGATCTGTCCGCGAAGGAACAGGATGGAAATGCCGATGAGAGCAAGCGCCGTGCCCGCCATCCAGACGAGAAAGATGTGGGTGTTGGAGGCATAGGTCTGGTTGCGGCGGGTGAAGACGCGCAGGACCTTGTCCTCGAGCTTGACGCGAATCTCGACGAGGCGGCTGTCGCCGACGGTATCGATCCAGAACGGCCGCTGGATCTGGGCGCTGATCTGGTCCGCAAGAATGCCGTCGAGAATGGAAAAGAAGGGCTTGGGGCGCGGCGGAGGCAACTGGCCGCCTTCCTCGATGGCGACCGTCAGGTTCAGCTCGTCGGCGATCCTGGAGATGTTGGCATAAGCCGGATCATCGGGATAGATCTCGATCGTGGCGATCAGGGCCGCAATGTCGCGGGTGACGCCTTCCGAAAGCCGTTCGGTCACCATGCGCCAATGGCGCTCCATGAAGACGGCGGCAACCACCGACTGGAGCAGCAGCATCGGGATGATCACGATCAGGACGGAACGGGTGTAGAGCCTGGTCGGCAGGAGGCGCTTGACGCGGCGCTTGAACCTGCGCCATCCGGGAACCTGAAGATGCCGGGCGCCTCGCCGCAAGGCGTCGAACAGTGCCATCGCTTTGCTGCTTCTGTCTGCCATCGGCCGGCCCGGCGTCAGTCTATGCTCAGCCGGTAACCGATGCCTCGGACCGTCTGAAGATATACGGGATTGGCGGGGTCTTCCTCGATCTTGCGCCGCAGCCGGTTGATCTGGACGTCGATGGTCCGCTCGCCGACCTCCGCGTCGTCGCCGATCAGCTCGTGGCGGGGAATGGTGTCGCCGGCCCGCAATGCGAACAGCATCATGATCTCCTGCTCGCGGTCCGTCAGCCGGATGTGCTCGGCCGCCTTGCGCAGTTCCTTGCGGACGATGGAGAAGGTGAAGGGGCCGAACATCACCTGTTCGATCTTCGGCGCATCCGGAACCGCGTTGCGGCGCAGGATGTTGTTGATCCTGAGCACGAGTTCGCGCGGATCGAAGGGCTTGGACAGATAGTCGTCGGCACCGGCCTCAAGCCCGGCAATGCGCGAATCCGCTTCGGCCCTCGCGGTCAGCAGGATGACCGGCGTCTTCTTGTCTCGGTAGAGAGATTCCGTCAGGGAGAGCCCCGATTCCCCGGGCATCATCACATCGAGGATGATCAGATCGTATTGCAGCCCGTCGAGCTTGCGGCGAGCCTCCGCGGCGTCGGCCGCCACCGTGACGCGAAACCCCTGCTCGGCAAGGTAACGGCTGAGCAGGTCGCGAATGCGGGTGTCGTCGTCGACCACCAGGAGGTGAGGGGCATCGTCGGAAAGAAGTACCGCCATCAATCCAGCTCGCTTTCAAGGACTTGCAAGTCGGGGTCGCGTCCCCGCATCTCGCGCAGAAACTCCAGAACGGCGCTACGCCCCTCGGGAGAGAGGGATCGCATCGCGTGGGTGATGCGACGAGACTGTGGCTCGGAGAGGGCGAGCGCGAGCTCACGACCTGCAAGCGTCGGATAGAGGCGCCGCTGCCGACGATCCTTGGCGCCTGCCATCTGGCGGATGTATCCGCACTCGATCAACTGCTTGAGGACCCTCGCGAGGCTCTGCTTGGTGATCTGGAGGATGTCGAGGAGGTCGGTCACCATCATGCCGGGGCGGCGTGAGACGAAATAGACGACGCGGTGGTGCGCGCGCCCCATGCCGATCTTGGCGAGGATGGCGTCCGGGTCGGAGACGAAGTCCCGATAGGCGAAGAACAGGAGCTCGATGGTCTCGAAGTCGATCTGTGTCTCGTCGACCGGCGGCATGGACAGCTGGTCTTTCTTCACTGCTTTTGCTGCCGGTGCTCGCGACACACCCTTGTCCTTTCCCCGCCGCTTTCCGCGACTGTGCTCGAAGATGCCATTTTCCCTTTGTCCTACGCGGCTTGATAAAGCGCGAACGACCGGAACAATCAACCGGAATTGTTGAATGCTCAGGAAAGGGAGCGTGCCCCGGTACTGCCGGTAAACGAAGCCTCGTCACGACGCTCCGATGTTGGTCGTGGTTCCGGCTTAGGCGGACGACGAAGAAACGGCGGAACTTTTGGGCGACGAGCACCGTTGCC
This sequence comes from Pseudomonadota bacterium, assembly GCA_023393575.1. Classification (GTDB taxonomy): domain Bacteria; phylum Pseudomonadota; class Alphaproteobacteria; order Rhizobiales; family Rhizobiaceae; genus Neorhizobium. The sequence continues at coordinate 996 of JAEWKX010000085.1, read as the reverse complement.
ACGACCAAAGCGATCGGAGAGACACATGACCACGCATCTGCATGCAAACGCGGCCGAACCGTCCACCCGCACCACGACGTCGCATTCGCTTCGGCCCCTGTTGATTACCGTCTTCACGGCGAAGGTCGTTGTAGCGGCCTTCCTGCTTGCCACGGTTACCTTCGCGCCACCCGTCTCGGCGACCGGAAGCTACATGGCCGCCATGAACTAGCGGAAACACCCCCTGCTTTTCCCATCATGCTTTTGTCGCCAGTCGAAAGCCGTTATAGATCCGCCCGACCATCCTGGAGTTGATCATGGGCAGATTGCAGGCCGGCATCGTACCGGTGACACCCTTCCAGCAGAACTGCACGATACTCTTCGACGAAGAGACGAGAGCCGGCGTCGTGATCGATCCCGGCGGCGACGTCGAGCAGATCCTCGATGTCATCGAACGGAACGGGCTCGCCATCGGGGAGATCTGGCTGACTCACGGCCACATCGATCACGCCGGCGGTGCCGACCAGTTGAGGGAAGCCCTCGGGATACCGGTGATCGGTCCGCACAGGGACGACCTTCCGCTTCTTCAGGGGCTGGAGGCGCAGGCCCGGATGTTCGGCGTGCCGATGACGGTTCGCAACGTTACGCCCGACAGATTCCTGGAGGAGGGCGACATCGTTTCCTTCGAAGGGCACGTCTTCGAGGTGTTCCATTGTCCGGGACATGCTCCGGGGCATGTCATCTATTTCGACAGGGAGCAGCGTTTCGCGCACCTCGGCGATGTTCTCTTTAACGGCTCGATCGGACGCACCGACCTTCCGGGGGGCGACCATGCGACGCTGCTGCGCTCCATCCGCGAAAAGGTCCTGCCGCTCGGCGACGACGTCGGCTTCCTGTGCGGCCACGGGCCGGGAGGACGCATCGGCGACGAGCGGCGCTCCAATCCGTTCCTGCAGGGGATAGACGACACAAAAAAACCCGGCATGACTGCCGGGCCTCAACTCGAATGGAAAGCCT
>JAEWKX010000383.1 GCA_023393575.1 Pseudomonadota bacterium | reverse complement strand
GTCTACGAGACCCTCGTCATCTCTCGCAAGACGCTCTACGAGAAGATGCTGAAATACGGGCTGGACAAACGGATGCTGGGCCCCGACCATGTGCTTTTCGAGGATCAGGACGGGTAGCGCCGAGCCGAATGGGTGGATTTCTACCCATTGCCTGCCGCTGTTGTTTCTGAATCCACCCAATTGCGGGCTCGAACCTGAAAATTCTGCTGCCCGAGGATGTCATAAGCAATTGCCTCGGAGCCGGAGGGGGCAACAAGGTCCGAAAGGCCGACCTTGAGGAGAAGCGTCGGCTGGATTTTGGAGGATCCCAATGAAAATCATGAACGCCATCCTTGGCGCGACGGCTATCGCCGCCGTTTCTCTCTTTGCCGCGACTGCAGGCGCCCAGACCTATCCGGAGCGCGCGATCACCATGGTGGTGCCGTTCTCTGCGGGCGGTCCGACCGATACCGTCGCCCGGCTCGTCGCCGAATCCATGTCCAAGGATCTCGGCCAGCAGGTCCTCGTCGAGATTGTCGGCGGCGCCGGCGGCACCTTGGGCGCGGCCCGTGTCGCGAATGCCGAAGCCGACGGCTATACCGTGCTTCTGCACCATATCGGCATGGCCACCAGCGCCACGCTCTATCGCAAGCTACCCTACGAGACCTTGAACGCGTTCGAATATGTCGGCCTCGTCACCGAAGTGCCGATGACGATCGTTGCCCGCAAGGATCTGGAGCCCGCGGACCTGAAGGGGCTCATTGAATACGCCAAGGCCAACAAGGATACGATCACCGTCGCGAATGCCGGGATCGGCGCGGCCTCCCACCTGTGCGGCATGCTGTTCATGAGCGCGATCGAAACGCCGCTCGTGACGGTTCCCTACAAGGGCACCGGTCCGGCAATGACGGATCTGCTCGGCGGCCAGGTCGATATCATGTGCGACCAGACGACCAACACCACCAAGCAGATCCAGGGGGGAACGATCAAGGCCTATGCCGTGACGTCGCCGGAGCGCCTCGATGTGCTCAAGGACGTTCCGACGGCGACCGAAGGTGGACTGGCCGACTTCCAGGTCGGTATCTGGCATGGGATCTACGCGCCGAAGGGTACGCCGGCGGAAGCCGTCGATCGCCTGTCGCAGTCGCTGAAGGTTGCGCTGAAGGATCCGAACGTCGCTGCCCGCTTCGCGGAACTCGGCACCGAGCCTTCGCCGGAAGGGGATGCGACGCCGGACGCCCTCAAGGCGAAGCTGGAAAGCGAGATCGCGCGCTGGAAGCCGGTCATCGAAGCCGCCGGTGAATACGCCGACTAGGTTCAACGTACCCGCAATCAGTCCCCCTTCGCGTCCGCGGGGAGGGGGACGTTCCATGCCTGCCGGACGACAGCGGTACGGACTATGCTTCCGCATTGTCGGGAGGAGATATTGCGGCAGCGAGTGGAGTGGCGTGCCCTGCCTTCTCCATTCTCGACGGAGACATCATGAAGTCACTCAAATTTGACACGACAAACCTGTTGTGCGGCTTGCTGTTCATCGGCCTCGGCCTGTTCTTCGCGATGCAGTCGCTCGCGCTGGACCTCGGCACCGCCTTCCGCATGGGGCCCGGTTATTTTCCCTTCGTGCTGGCCTGCGCGCTGACGCTGTTTGGTGCGATCATCCTGGTCAAGTCAATTCGGGCGGAGGGTGAGGCGATCGGCCATATCGCCTGGCGCGGCATTTTCTTCATCCTGCCGGCGCCGATCTTTTTCGGGCTGACGGTACGTGGTCTAGGTTTTGTGCCGGCGCTCTTCCTGACGGCGCTGATCGCTTCGTTTGCCTCCAGCCGGATGCGGCCGCTGACAGCCGTCGTCCTTGCAGCCGGGCTGACGGTCTTCTCGGTACTGGTCTTCAGCTATGGCCTCGGCCTGCCATTCCGCCGTTTTGGCCCCTGGCTCGGTCTTTGAGAGGGACAGATGGATTTCTTCAACAACCTTGCCCTCGGCTTTTCGACGGCCTCGTCGATCGAGAACCTGTTCTTCTGCCTGATCGGTGTGCTGCTGGGGACGCTGATCGGCGTCCTGCCGGGCATCGGTGCTACCGCCACCATCGCGATGCTGCTGCCGATCACATTCCAACTGGAGCCGGTCTCCTCGCTGATCATGCTTTCCGGCATCTATTATGGTGCGCAATACGGCGGGTCGACGACCGCCATCCTCATCAATATGCCGGGCGAGTCCTCGTCCGCCGTCACGGCGATCGACGGCTATCAGATGGCAAGGAGAGGCAGGGCAGGGGTGGCGCTGGCCATCGCGGCGCTCGGCTCCTTCTTCGCCGGGACGGTTTCGACCTTTCTTGTTGCGATCTTCGCGCCTCCGCTGACAGAGATTGCCCTGCAGTTCGGCGCGGCGGAGTATTTCTCGCTCATGGTCGTCGGTCTGGTGTCGTCGATCGCGCTTGCCCACGGTTCCATCATCAAGGCTCTGGCGATGGTGGTGCTCGGGCTGTTGCTCGGCCTCGTCGGGACCGACATCTACACCGGTACGCCACGGTTCACGCTGGGTATCCGCGAGTATTCCGATGGACTGAACTTCGTCGCCGTCGCCGTTGGTGTCTTCGGGATTGCCGAAATCCTGCGTAACCTCGAGAGCGAGAAGACGCGCTCGCTGCTGATGGCGAAGGTGAGCGGCCTGCTGCCGACGAAGGACGATTTTCGCCGCATGGTGGGGCCGGTGCTGCGCGGCACGGCCATTGGCTCGGCGCTCGGGATCCTTCCGGGCGGCGGTGCCATCCTCGCGTCCTTCGCGTCCTACACTGTCGAGAAGCGCGTGTCGGATCATCCGGAAGAGTTCGGCCAAGGATCTGTCGCTGGTGTCGCCGGTCCGGAATCGGCCAACTATGCCGGCGCCCAGACCTCCTTCATCCCGCTGTTGACGCTCGGTATCCCGGCAAACCCGGTGATGGCACTGATGATCGGTGCGATGATCATCCAGGGCATCGTTCCGGGTCCCAACGTGGCGACGGAACAGCCGGCTCTCTTCTGGGGAATCATCGCCTCCATGTGGATCGGCAACCTGATGCTCGTGGTGCTGAACCTGCCGCTGATCGGGCTGTGGGTAAAGCTGCTGACCATCCCCTATTACGTGCTCTTCCCGATCATCATGGCCTTCTGCTCGATCGGGGTCTACAGCGTCAATTCCAACGTCTACGACCTCTACGCCGTCGCCTTCTTCGGGTTCATCGGCTACGTGCTGGTCAAGCTGCGCTGCGAGCCGGCGCCGCTGCTGCTCGGCTTCGTCCTCGGTCCGCTGCTCGAGGAGAACCTGCGCCGGGCGATGATCCTGTCGCGGGGTGATCCGACCACGTTCTTCACCCGTCCGATCAGCGCGACGCTGCTCTTCATAGCGCTGGTGGTGCTGGTGGTCGTCTTCCTGCCGAGCGTGCGCAAGAAGCGCGAAGAGGTCTTCCAGGAAGAAGACTGACGGAGCCGTTGCGGGCGCTCAGATCGAATGGAGCGCCTGCAATTCCGGAACCGGCGGCCGCTCGGCGATGCGTCGCAGGAGCAGCCGGCCCATGGTCGCACCGGCCTCCGCCAGATCCTCATAAATCGTCTCGACGCGTGGCCGGATCTGGTCGAAGAGACCTGACGTCTGCTTCGCCACGAGCTTTACATCGCGGCAGACCTCCAGTCCCTGGTCGTGACAGGCCGCCATGACCGCCATTG
>JAEWKX010000337.1 GCA_023393575.1 Pseudomonadota bacterium | reverse complement strand
GCAGTGGATCGCCTGGCGCAGCACATGCGGCCGGTCGGTGCCCATGAAGGTGGCGACCTTGATGCGGTCGACGGCGGCGTAGAAGCTCGACATGGTATCCGCTTCCGTGCCCACCGCGTCGATGCAGGCATCGGCGCCGCGGCCCTTCGTCTTCTCCATGATGGCGTCGTAGATGTCGACATCCCGGAAATCGAGCGACTCGGCGCCGCCGGCGCGGGCCAGCGCGAGACGTTCGGGAACCGTGTCGATCGCGATCACCCTCTCGGCCCCGAGAAGGAAGGCGGAGCGGATGGCCATCTGGCCTACGGGACCGCAGCCCCAGATGGCGATCGTATCACCCGGCTGGATATCGCAGAATTCGGCGCCCATGTAGCCCGTCGGGAAGATGTCGGAAAGGAACAGCCCCTGGTCGTCCGTCAGGTTGTCGGGCACCTTGATCGGGCCGACATCGGCGTAGGGAACGCGCAGATATTCCGCCTGGCCGCCGGCATAGCCGCCGAGGAGATGCGAGTAGCCGAACAGTCCGGCCGGCGAGTTGCCCCAGAACTTGCGCGCCTTCTCGTGGTCGGGGTTGCTGCGCTCGCAGGCGGAATAGAAGCCGCGTTGGCAGAAGTAGCACTGGCCGCAGGAAATGGTGAAGGGCACGACGACGCGGTCGCCCACCTTCAGCTTGGTGTTGTCCTTGCCGACCTCGACCACTTCGCCCATGGTCTCGTGGCCCATGACGTCGCCGCTGTGCATGTCCGGGATGACGCCGTCGAAGATATGAAGGTCGGAGCCGCAGATGGCGCAGGCGGTGACCTTGATGATGGCATCGCGGCCATCCTGTATCTCCGGATCGGGAATGCTTTCGCAGCGGATGTCGCTCTTGCCATGCCAGGTCAGTGCTTTCACCTCGGGGGCTCCTTTCTCGGGTCTGCTTGTCCTGGCTTCCAGAACAGGCCCTCGCGGCAAAGGTTCCTCCGGATCCAGCCTGGCCGGTCACTTTGACGCGTCCCCCAGGAAACCCTTGCCGGTAGACGAGGTTCAGCGGTATGGCCACAAGGAATGTGGAAAGGAAAAGAGCATGTCATCTGATGCCCACTGGGCTCCCTTGCCTCCCTTCAATACCGGCATCCGGGGGCGCTGCCCCCGCTGCGGGCAGGGTCACCTCTTCGACGGCTTCCTCAAGCTTCGCCCGAACTGCGAGGCCTGCGGGCTCGATTATTCGTTTGCGGATCCCGCCGACGGTCCGGCCTTCTTCGTGATCTGTTTCGCCTGTGTGCCGAGCGTCGCGCTCGCCGTCTGGATCGAAATGGCCTTCCAGCCGCCATTCTGGGTGCACCTGCTGACGTCGCTGCCCTTCATATTGCTCACCTGCATTCCGCCGCTGAGGCCCCTGAAGGGCTGGCTGGTGGCGAGCCAGTATTTCTACAAGGCCGAGCAGGGCAGGATCGACCGGCATCCACCCGGCTGACCGCCCGGGCCGAGGTTTGCGGCCGCACGGCGGGCGATCGATCAAGGAACCTTTCAGGCGCAAAACAATTCGTCAGGTATCCAACGGAGCCTGATGATGCTTGATATTGAAAACAATCACGACCGGGAAACCCACCGCCGCGCGCTGGCCGTCGAGGGAGCGATCCTGCTGTTGATCGATGGCCTGGCCGCCCGCGGAACCATCTCCGCCGACGAGGCGGAGGACATGCTCAGGATCCTGTCGAAGAGCTCGGACTTCTCCGCTGCACGCGCGTCGGGCTCCCTGCGGATCGTGGACCAGTTGCGGCGGCTGCGCGCGGGGGACGGTGCGGCGACGCCGGGGGCATGAGGCGGCTCGCCGGCTCTGTCACGAGTTCCATCCCGATGAAAAAAGCTGTTCTTGCGAGGCGTATCCGAGAAGACGAGGTACGCAGCCGTTCGGAGGCCGGAAGCAGGTTCATCTGTGACGGGCAGCCGGCCCGCCGTCAGGTGCCGCGGGATCCGTCCGGCTATCGATCGGAACACTCATCTCGTCGAGCCGGAATGACCTTGCCGGCGTCTGTCTCTTCACGGTCGACCCGTTGGAACATAGGGCATCCTGTCCCGTTGGGAAGGGCACCCGCCTTCCCGACAGAGAGGACATGATGAGCCAGTACCCCAAGCCGCCCTTTCCCGAGCAGCAGCACCCGATGCCGGGTTACACCCAGAAAATGCAGCCGGTTCCCGACCATGGAGAACAGTCCTACAAGGGTTCCGGTCGCCTTGCCGGCAGGAAGGCCGTCATCACCGGCGCCGACAGCGGCATCGGCCGGGCCGTCGCCATCGCCTATGCCCGCGAAGGGGCGGATGTGCTGATCTCCTATCTCAACGAGGAAGAGGATGCCCGGGAAACGAAGAAATGGGTCGAGGAGGCGGGCCGGAAGGCCATCCTCGTGCCCGGCGACATCCAGTCTGCCGCGCATTGCCGGACGATCATCGACAAGGCGGTGAACGAACTTGGGGGCGGCGACATCCTGGTCAACAACGCCGCCCACCAGGCGACGTTCGCCGAAATCGGCGACATCAGCGACGAGGAGTGGGAACTGACATTCCGCGTCAACATCCACGCGATGTTCTATCTCACCAAGGCGGCGGTGCCGCACATGAAGCCCGGTAGCTCGATCATCAATAC
>JAEWKX010000167.1 GCA_023393575.1 Pseudomonadota bacterium | reverse complement strand
GTCGAGGATCTTGCGTGGGAAGGCGAAGCTCTTCTCCAGCACCAGCGTTCCGCCGACCGAGGCCATCGTCACCATCTGGGTGATGCCGTAGCCGAAGGAAAGCGGCAACACGCTCAGCACGACGTCCTCCGACGTGTTTTCGAGATAGCCGGTGATCGATTGGCAGGCGGCGTCGACATTCGCATGCGTCAGCATCACGCCCTTCGGCCTGCCGGTCGAGCCCGATGTGTGGATCAGGAGGGCCAGCGCCTCGTCGTCATGGAATACGGGCAGCGCTTCGTCGCCTGCCGTCCCCGTCAGATCCTCGAACCGCAGCACCTCCTGCTCCGGGCCATCCGGAGCCTGTGCAACGATGACGACGGCTTTCGTGCGGGCGATGGCCATGGCCATGCGAACTGCTGCAAGGTAGCGTGCATGGACGATGACCGCGGCAGGCTCGATGCTGGAGAAGACAGCCGCAAGCTTCTCCGGCTTCATCGAGGGATAGAGGGGGCAGGCCGTGGCACCTGCCTTCCAGGCGGCGAAAAAGCCGACGGGCGCCTCGATGTCGTTTTCGAGCAGGAGGACGATACGATCGCCTGGTGCGACCCCGGTCCTCACCAGGCCGCGGGCAACGCAATCGGACCGGGCATCGAGGTCGACGTGGCTCAGCCGGTGTCCGCCGGCCACCAGGGCTGTCTTCGCCTGGTATCGCCTGGCGCTCTCGCGGAGCCTCGCCTCGATACGCATGGCCGGATCAGGCTGCGACCGGCAGCTTCCGCGCCAGGTACGTGGCCATGTTGTCGATGCTGTCGAGGTTTTCCGGCACGATCTCTTCGTCCGCGATGCTGATGCCGTAGGTGGATTCAAGGAATGCGATGAGTTCCAGCACGCCGGTGGAATCGATCACGCCGCCCTCCAGAAGGGATTGGCTGTCGGAGATGTCTGCGTCCGCACGAAACAGGAAATTTTCGGCAATGAACTCCCGCACGGCGGGGCGAAATCTCTGGGCCATAATCGGGTTGCTCCACTCACAATGAAACGGGCGGCGTCGTCCGCTCTGCGCGACGGCCCTCGATCAACAGAGAGGCAGGATGACATGCCGGGCTGAATCTTTCGCTAAATGGCATCGTAAAGACTTCGCAAATCCGTATCGATCCGCGTTCCTGTGCGTTGTCGCAGTCTATGGTTGGCGGCCAGCCGCCTGAGGGTAAGCTATCGCCGGAGATGTCGAGATGCTGCCGGAGGCCAACTGCGAATGAAGATCGCGACCTTCAACGTCAACGGAGTCAACGGCCGGATCGACGTCCTGCTCCGTTGGCTTGAGGAGGCGCGTCCGGATGTCGCCTGCCTGCAGGAGTTGAAGGCGCCGCAGGACAAGTTCCCCCATCGGGCGCTCGAGAAGGCAGGCTATGGCGCGGTCTGGCACGGCCAGCAGCGCTGGAATGGCGTCGGCATCCTGGCCCGGGACGTGGACCCTATCGAGACCCGCCGCGGGCTTGGCGGGGATCCGCAGGACAGCCACAGCCGCTACATCGAAGCCGCCGTCAACGGCGTCCTCGTCGGCTGCCTCTATGCTCCGAATGGCAATCCGGCTCCTGGCCCCAAGTTCGACTACAAGCTTGCCTGGTACGAGCGCTTCCTCGCCCATGCGCGGGATTTTCTGGACAGTGGCGCTCCGGTGGTGCTTGCAGGCGACTACAACATCATTCCGACGGATCTCGACGTCTATGCCCCCGAGCGGTGGCGGGATGATGCGCTTTTCCGGCCCGAGGTGCGGGAACTCTTCCGCAGCCTGATGGCGCAAGGCTGGATGGACGCTGTTCGCCATCTTCATCCCGAGGAGCGGCTCTATACCTTCTGGGATTATTTCCGGAATGCCTGGGGCAGAAACGCCGGGTTGAGGCTGGACCATCTGCTCCTGAGCCCGTCGATCGCGGATCGCCTGGAGAGCGCAGGGGTGGACCGGGAGATGCGAGGCTGGGACCACGCAAGCGACCATGCGCCCACATGGATCGAGATCTCGGATGTTTGAGGTTGGCACGGGCAGGACCGCCGCCCGTGTCGGCTTTTTCTAGAACGCCGCCCGCTTGTCGCGCCGGCCGAGCCTTTCCAACAGGTAGTCCACCTCGGCCCGAGCGGTTTCCGTCAGCGCCAGGCCCGGTTTGCGTTGCGTATCCGAGGTGATCACGCCGCGGCGTTTCAACACGTGCTTGCGCACCGCAAGACCGATGCCGAGCTGCTGTTCGTAGCGGATCAGCGGAAGATGCGCATCGAACAGGTCGTGTGCCTCGTCGCGCTTGCCTGAGGCAAAGAGACCGATCAACTCGCTCAGCATGTCCGGGAAGCCGTAGCCGGTCATCGCGCCGTCGGCGCCGCGCTCCGGCTCGAAGTCGAGGAACATGCCCCCATTGCCGCAAAGGATGGAGAAGGGGCGAAGCTCGCCCGCCTTCTGCAGGGCGCGCAGCCTGGAGATCTTTTCCAGCCCCGGCCAGTCCTCGTGCTTCAGCATCAGGCAGGAGGGGTGGCTGGAAATCACCTTTGCCACCACGCCCGCCGACATCACCACGCTGAGCGTCAGCGGATAGTCCTGCAGCACCCAGGGCACGTCTTCGCCCACGGCCTCCACGGCCTGGCCGAAATAGCTGACGATCTGCTCGTCGGTCCTGAGCGCCGGCGGCGGCGCGATCATCACGCCGGCCGCACCCATGTCCATCGCGTCGCGGGCAAGCGAGCGCATGGCGGCAAAGCCGGGGGCGGAGACGCCGACGATCACCGGCACCCGCGAGCGGCCGACCACCTGCCTGATGATGGCACGGCTCTCCGAGGGCTCCAGCTTCGGTGCCTCGCCCATGATGCCGAGGATGGTGATGCCGGTACAGCCGCTGTCCTGGTAGAAGTCCGTCAGCCGGTCGATCGACGGCGTGTCGATCGACCCGTCCGGCAGGAAGGGCGTGGTGGCGATCGCATAGACGCCCCTGGATTCGGTGGAGAAGCTCACTGGGCGTCCTTCCATGCCTGGTAGCGGGCCTTGGTCTCGGTGTTCATCGGGTAGAGGCCGGGCAGCGGCACCCCGCGATCCACCTCGCTCATGATCCATGCTTCCATCCGCTCCTGCTCCGGCGCCTCGGCCAGGACCGCGTCGAGCAGCTTCGCCGGGATCAGCACCGCGCCGTCCTCGTCGACCACGATAATGTCGTCGGGGAAGACGGCCACCCCGCCGCAGGCGATCGGCTCCTGCCAGCCGACGAAGGTGAGGCCGGCGACCGAAGGCGGCGCGGCGACGCCGTTGCACCAGACGTCCAGACCAGTGCCGAGCACGCCCTCAGCATCCCGGACCACGCCATCCGTAACGAGACCGGCCACGCCTTTCTTGACCATGCGCGAGCAGAGGATGTCGCCGAAGATGCCGGCGTCCGGTACCCCCATCGCATCGGCTACCGCCACGCAGCCTTCCGGCATGGCCTCGATTGCAGCACGGGTGGAGATCGGCGAAGCCCAGCTTTCGGGGGTGGCGAGATCCTCGCGTGCCGGCACGAAGCGCAGCGTGAAGGCAGGACCGACGATCCGCCCCTGGCCGGGTTTCAGGGGCTTTGTCCCCCGCATCCAGACATTGCGCAGCCCCTTCTTGAGGAGCACGGTGGTGAGCGTGGCGGTGGAGACGCCCTTCAGTGTTTCGACGGTCTTCGGATCGAGCATGAACATTCCTCGGCACTTGGAGGATGGATCGGTCCATCCCGGCCGCGGATATTCCGTTGCCGATCGGAGCGCGTCAAGGAAGGGCGGGGCGGTTTTCGGCCGGTCTTGATCGAACTCTCCTCATCTCCGGCACAGGCGCCGGATATCACTGTTCCTGCCGGCGCACCGCCGCGCCGGCTACACGGCATAACCGCCGCTTCGCCCGACGTGGACGGCCGGGAACGATCGAAGACCTCAATCCTGATCCGATGTCCGGTCCGTATCGCCGTTCTGGAAGATCCGGCGATCCTGGTCGGCCTTGTCGAGATCGAAGGCATCGACGGGCGTCACGGGCGAATTCGCGGATACCTTTTCCTCGCCGCTCGCGCGCCGCCCGTCCTTGTCCTTCAAGTGCTGTTTGGAAAGATGGTTCATCGTTGTTCTCCCGGTTCCAGGGAAGAACGATCGAAGCCGCAATTTGTTCGGAAGGCCGGGAGGAAGAATGGTGCCGCTTACGTGACTCGAACACGTGACCCCATCATTACGAATGATGTGCTCTACCGACTGAGCTAAAGCGGCTCACCAAGCGCAGGGCAACCTACTATCGCCCTACTATTTTATTCCTTCATCCGCCAACCCATTGGCTTCGAACATCATTCCCGAGCGGACCCGGTAATTACGAATGATGCGCTCTACCGACTGAGCTAAAGCGGCTTGGGGCAGGACCGGCTGGCCGGCTGCAATGTGATGGGGCTGATACAGGCAAAGGAGGCCGATTTCAAGCCGGGATTTTGCGGCGCCGGTATTTTCCCTTTGCGTCCGGATGTCGCCTTCACGCGCAGAGGCGGCTTCGTGCCCCGAGGTACTCGCGCTCCAGCCGCCCGACCAGGTCCGCCACCTGCAGGACCGCCTTCACTGCGCCCACGCCCTGGCC
>JAEWKX010000137.1 GCA_023393575.1 Pseudomonadota bacterium | reverse complement strand
CGGGCGATCCGCGACTTCATGCAGGAGGCCGGCCGCGACGACGAGGACAGCCGCTTCTTCTGCTACTGCGACTTCGACCACTTCAAGCCGTTCAACGATCTCTACGGCTTCCACATGGGCGACCATGCGATCTCGCTCTTTTCCGCCCTGCTGCGCCGCTACTTCTTCTCCGACGATCTCTTTCTCGGCCATGTCGGCGGCGACGACTTCTTCATCGGCGTGCGCGACTGGACGCGCGAGGAGCTGACGGAAATCCTCGAACGGCTCCTCAGCGATTTCCACGACGACGTCGTCGGACTCTATTCGCCGGAAGAGCAGGAGGCGGGATGCATCAGGGGCCACGACCGCAGCGGCGATGAGCGCCTCTTTCCGCTGCTGCGCTGCTCGATCGGCGTGCTGGAACTGCCGAGAGGGCTCCTGCTCGACGATGTCGGCCGGATCGCGAGCAGCATCGCGGCGGTGAAGGCGCAGTCCAAGGAGGCGCCGTCAGGCCTCGTCTTCGTCACCTTCGGCGAGACAAATTGACACCGTGACGGGCGAAAGCCTTTCCGGCGGAACCGGCGCGTTCTAAGTCTCGTTCTTCCAATCGAGGAGAACCGCCATGCCGCTTCCAAGCCAGATGCGCTACGTTGACCTGCCTGCTTTCGGAGGACCGGAGGTGATGAGGCTTGCGACGGGCCCGGTGCCGCAGCCGCGTGCGGGCGAGGTGATCGTCCAGGTGGAAGCCGCCGGGGTCAACCGGCCGGACGTGGCGCAGCGCAGCGGCAGCTATCCGCCGCCGAAGGATGCGAGCCCGATCCTCGGCCTCGAAGTGGCCGGCAAGGTCGTCGCGCTGGGCGAGGGCGTCACGGACATCACCATTGGCGACCAGGTCTGCGGCCTGGCGAACGGCGGCGGCTATGCCGAATATTGCGCGCTGCCCACCGGTCAGGCGCTGCCGTTTCCGCGGGGCTACGACGCGGTGAAGGCCGCCGCGCTGCCGGAGACCTTCTTCACCGTCTGGGCCAACCTCTTCCAGATGGCCGGTCTGACGGAAGGCGAGACGGTGCTGGTCCATGGCGGCACCAGCGGTATCGGCACGACGGCGATCCAGCTTGCCAAGGCCTTCGGAGCCGAGGTCTACGCGACGGCCGGCTCCGCGGAAAAGTGCCGCGCCTGCGAGAAGCGCGGCGCCCGCCGCGGCATCAACTACCGCGAGGAGGATTTCGTCGAGGTCGTCAAGGCCGAGACGGAGGGCAGGGGGGTCGACGTCATCCTCGACATGATCGGCGCCGACTATTTCAACCGCAACCTGAGCGCGCTCGCCAGGGACGGCTGCCTGTCCATCATCGCCTTTCTGGGCGGCGCCGTCGCCGAGAAGGCGAACCTCTCCCCGATCATGGTGAAGCGCCTGACGGTCACCGGCTCGACGATGCGCCCGCGCACGGCCGAGGAGAAGCGGGCGATCCGCGACGAGCTGAGATCCGAGGCGTGGCCTTTGCTGGAAGCGGGCAAGGTGGCGCCTGTCATTCACGCCGTCTTGCCGTTAGACGAGGTGGTCGAGGCGCACCGGCTGATGGAGACGAGCAGCCACATCGGCAAGATCGTTCTCGATCTTCGGTGAGGGGGATCGGTTTCCAGGGCCCGCATATGGTAAGCCCGTCCAGGATCCGTGCAACTCACTTACCTGCGTTCTCTTTTACATAACGTGCCTTGCATACATGCGCCATGAGACCTACCTTCCCCCCATCGTCAACGTAACGAAAGGAAGGTGATCCAATGTCGAGTGAGATTTCGGTCTGCGTTTCGGACTTTGGAAAGGTGATGGTTTTGACGGGGCAGCCCTCGGCCTGAACGCATCTTCCTTCGGGCGCTTTTCGGGCGCCCAGGTTCGCTGAACCGGACCAAACTCATGGAAGGGCCGCCGACGCGGCCCTTTTCCGTTTCCGTCGTTCCCAACGCAGGACCTCGACCCATGCAGACGGTGCATGGGTGGAGTGAATTCTGCGCGCTTTTTCCAAGTTCATTTCCTCCCTATATGAGCATCGTCGAAGCAGAAGAGAGCGCCAATACTTGGCCGCCATGCTTCGGAACGCCCAGGAAAGGGGGTTTGTCATGAACATCGTACGTAGTTTCAACAACTGGCGCCAGTATCGCCGCACGGTGGATGAGCTGAGCCGCATGAGCCAGCGCGACCTGAGCGATCTCGGCATCTCCCGGTGCGACATCCAGCGCGTTGCACGTCAGACTTCCGGCATCTGATCGCCGGGATCATCCCTCCGCCGAACGCCCGCCATTCGCGGGCGTTTTGCGTTTCAGGGCAGGCGTCAGAAGCCTATCCGGCCCAATGCCGGCACCTTGATGCCCGGATCAGTGAAATCGAGGCCGGCCACCAGCCCCAGGAAATGAACCTCCAGGCCGCTCCGCAGTCCCGCGGAGAATCCTGCGAGCCCGCGCAACGTCACGTGGATATCCCGCCAGTCCGCATCCACATGCACGAACCTGCCGCCCGGCAGATAGTCTCGTCCTACCGCATGCGGCGGCAGCACGACCCCCATTTCGGGCACTGTCCGCAGCACATGAGCCACGAAGGTGTTCGAGTTCGGGCCGGGGAAAATCTGGTAGCCGCCGGGTTCCGCATAGGGATAGGCGGCGATCGCCCCCTCCACCTTGGGGATCAGCAGTTCCGCCGTTGCGCCGGTCACGGACGTCACCAGCTGCGGCGGGTTGGAATACCAGTAGGCGTCCGGCGGGCGATGGTTGCGCCGGATCGGCGATCCCCAGCCGACCTTGTCGTAGCGCGTGTAGCTGTCGGCACCCTTCTCCTTGGTGACGATCCAGGCATGGCTGGCGACCGCGCCCTTCATGCCGCCGGTCGTCGCCGAGAAGATGTAGACCGCTGCCTCCTCGCTCTCGCTCGCCTCGGGCAGGATCCGGGCGGACGACCAGCGCGCCTCGCTCCAGCGGCCCGGCCGCTCCTGGAACGCCCACCAGCCCGCGGATGCGAAGGTCGGCAGCAGATAGACGATGAAGATGATGAGAAGCAGCCGCTTCAAGTATTTCATCCAAGACCCCGTGCAACTCGTGTACCGGTCGGCTAAGAGCGATTGAAACCAGCAATTTGAGGGTGCACCAATGCAAAACCCCGTTACCGTCGAAGTGACCCGCGGTCGGATCGTCGAAAGCCGCCATCGCGGCTCGGGAATCGTTGTCGACGGCGACGGCAGGACCGTGTTCTCCTTCGGCGATGTCGAGAGCGGCGTCTTCCCCCGTTCCGCCTGCAAGGCGATGCAGGCGCTGCCGCTGGTCGAAAGCGGCGCGGCGGACGCCTTCGGCTTCGGCGACAGGCAGCTGGCGCTCGTCTGTGCCTCCCATTCCGGCGAGGACGAGCACGTGGCGCTTTCCGCCTCCATGCTGGAGCGTGCCGGGCGCGACGCGTCTGCCCTCGAATGCGGCGCCCATTGGTCCTCGGACCAGAACACGCTGATCCACCAGGCGCGCACGCGCGAAAAGCCGACCGCGCTCCACAACAACTGCTCCGGCAAGCATTCCGGCTTCGTCTGCACCTGCGTCCACTCCGGATACGAGGTGGAGGGCTACATCAACTACGACCACCCGCTGCAGGCGGAAATCCGCGGCACGATGGAGAGCCTGACGGGTGCCGCATTGGGCTATGACACCTGCGGCATCGACGGCTGCTCCATCCCCACCTATGCCGTGCCTCTCAAGGGGCTGGCGCACGGCTTCGCCAGAATGCTCACCGGGGCGGGGCTGGAGCCCCTGCGTGCCAAGGCGTCTCGCCGGCTGATGGAGGCCTGCATGGCCGAGCCCTTCTACGTCGCCGGCACCAGGCGCGCCTGCACGAGACTCATGGAACTCGCTCCTGGGCGGATATTCGCTAAGACCGGCGCGGAAGGCGTGTTCGTGGCAGCACTTCCGGACCAGGGTCTGGCCATGGCGGTGAAATGCGAGGACGGTACGACCCGCGCCGCGGAGGCGATGATCTTCGCCCTGATCGCCCGCTATTTCGACAAGGAGGGGGAGGTCGGCCAATCCCTGATGGCGATGGCCAACAAGTCCATGAAGAACTGGAACGGCATCCATGTCGGCGACATTCGCGTCACCGACGCGCTGTTCGCCTGATCGCCGCAGCCTCCTCATGAGATGCGGCAGGGCTTGATGCCGCGCTCTCCGGCCCCAGATCATCGGCAGGACGGAACGGAGGAGCCCCATGTACACGCTGTTTTACTCGCCCAATGCCTGCTCGCTCGCCAGCCACATCGCGCTGGCGGAATCCGGGCTCCCCTACGAGGTGCGGCGGGTGAACTTCGCCGAGAACGAGCAGCGCTCGCCGGAATACCTGAAGCGCAATCCGAACGGGCGCGTGCCGGCGCTGGCGACCGGCCGGGGAACGCTGATCGAAAGCCCGGCGATCCTTGCCTTCATCGCGCAGGTTGCACCGCAGGCGAAGCTCGCCCCGCTCGACGATCCTTTCGAGTTCGCCCGCATGCAGGGCTTCAACAGCTTCATCGCCTCCTCCCTGCATGTCGCCTATGCCCACAACAGGCGCGGCTACCGCTGGGCCGACGAGCCGGAGGCGCTGGAGGCCATGAAGCGGAAGGTCGTGCCGAACATGCGGATGTATTTCGGCATGGTCGAGAACGACTTCCTGACCGGTCCCTGGGTCCTCGGGGAGAGCTATTCCGTGGCCGACCCCTATCTGTTCACCATGACGGACTGGCTGCAGGGCCTCGGCATCGAGATGGACGAGTTCCCGAAGGTGGCCGCTCACCATCGCCGGATGATGGATCGGCCGGCGGTACGGCACGCCCTCGCGACGGAGAAACCTGCGGCCTGACCTCAGGCGCAGCGCTCCGGCGCGGCCCGTTGCCGGACGCCCCTGACGGCCAAGGTGCGCCTGTTCCGCGACTGGCTGCGGTCGCAGATGCAGACGCTCGACCGCGCGGTCTTCAGGCCGGTTCCTGAAG
Source organism: Pseudomonadota bacterium (assembly GCA_023393575.1). GTDB lineage: Bacteria > Pseudomonadota > Alphaproteobacteria > Rhizobiales > Rhizobiaceae > Neorhizobium. The sequence goes on along the minus strand of JAEWKX010000137.1, from coordinate 5,915 downwards.
CCGCTTCTCCCACATCGTCTTGAAGGCCGGCCTTGCCTGGCAGGTTTCGAGCCAGGCTTTCAGTGCCGGGCGGGCATCGAACAGCGGAGCATGTCCCTGGGCGTAGCGGACGATCTCGGCCACGATGATATCGGCTGCCGTGAAACGGTCGCCGACGATGTGCGGGTGCGCCGCCAGGTGGGCCTCCAGCACATCGAAGGGGCGCTCCAGATGGCCCGCCCATGCGGTGATCTTCGCCTTGCCCTCCGCCGTTTCCGACAGGCCGTCGCCGATCGCCTTCTGGATGTCGAGCGCCGGCGTCTCGATGCCGGTGGCGGAAAACAACGCCCATTGCACCATCTGGGCATCTTCCGCGAGGTCCTTCGGGCCGAGATCGCCGCCGTACTTCTTCGCGAGGTAGAGCGTGATGGCGAGCGACTCGTGCAGCACGAAGCCGCCGTCGTCCATCACCGGGATCAGCCCCATCGGGTTGATCGCAAGGAACCCCGGCGAGCGCGTGTTGAAGGGTGCGTCTGGGACGGTGGGATCGGCCAGCCGGTAGGCCTGGATCACCGGCTCGTGCCGGAACGGCAGGCCCAGTTCCTCGATCAGCCAGAGCGGCCGCGTGGCGCGGGAGCGGTAGACACCGTGGATCGTCAGCATTCATGTCCTCCTGGAAAGTCCGTCGCACGCTAAGGGGAGGAGGGCTCCGGAGGAAGAGCATTCCGCGTTGTGAGGCCATGAATTGTTTCGATGGTTCAGGCGTGCCGGTTGCCCTGGATGGTCAGGTGGCGGAAGCCGCCCTCTCCCCCGTCCACGAGGTCCTTCGTCGCCCGGTCGTGCCAGCGGAAGCCCAGGATGGCGCCGTCCCGCATCGACTCGAAGATGTTGTCGCTGATGAGCGCGCTGCCGGCATCCTCCACGACCGACACGGCGCAACCGATTCCTGCCTCGCGGACGATGTTGCCGGTTGCCGCGACGTTGCGCAGGTAGGGCCCCCAGCCGACGAGCATGGCGAAGCGCGGCACGTTCTCGATGACGTTGCCCGACACCACCGTATCCGCCTCCACGCCGATGCCGATCCCGAAGCCGACGTTGTCGTGTTCGTAGGGGCCGGTGAGAGAGATGTTTCGGACGATGTTGTTGGCAACGACGGCAAGCCGGCCACCCTCGTTGAAGTTGGCGATGCTGATGCCGTTGGCGGCGCCGTCGACGAGATTGCCCGTCACCACCGCACCCTCGAAACCGAATTCGGAATAGATCGCGGTCTCGCCCGAGCGCAGGCAGTGATTGTCGGCAATCCTGACGTTGGAAGAGCCGTTGGCTCGGATGGCGGTGAAGGCGCTGTCGGTGATGTGGTTTCCGGAGACGCTGACGGCGTCCGCCCGGTAGAGGTTGATGGCGTTGCCGAACTCGCCGGTGCCGCCATAGCTTGCGCCGGTCCGCGTGATGCGGTTGCCGGAGACGACTGTCCCGTCTTCGCCTTTCGTTGATCGATGGACGAGGAGGCCGCCATTGCCGCAGCCGGAGAGGCTGTTCTCCCGGATCGCCATGCCGGTGCTGTCGATGGCATGGAGGCCGTATTCGCCAATCCCCGAGATCCGGTTTCCCTTCACGATGCCGCCGCAGCGTTCCAGCGTCAGTGCCGTTTTGCGGCAGCCCGTGAATGCGCAGTTCTCGATCGAGAGGTCGGAAACGTCGCGCAGGTGGAGCAGGGCCGGCACGTCTTCGGGAAGGGGGATGCCCGCGCCGTCGAAGTCGATGCCGTTCAGCTCGATCCGGTGGGCACCGGTGGCGCTCCCGATGAACGGCCCGCCGCCGGCAAGAGCAAGAATGGTGGCGCCGGCCGTTCCGGCCAGGCGCGTCCGGTCCGGAAGCCTGAGGTCGGCCACCTCGTAGCGGCCGGGCGGCAGGAGGATCCACCGGTTCCCGCCGGCAGCCTGGTCGATCAGGTCCTGCAGCCCGCGGGTCTGGTTGAGGCCCGGCGTGCCTGCCACTCCGGCGGCCCCGGCATCGATCGCGCCGCGCAGATCGGTCGGCGGCAGGACGGGCCCAGCCTGTCCCGGCCCGCCGGCCAGCAGGCCGCCGCCCACCGCCGATGAGAGGCCGAGCAGGACCTTTCGTCTGGAGATCATTCCGTTTCTTCCTCGATAAACCGGTGATTATATGCAATGCACGTTGAATGCATCACGCAACAGGACAATTTTTACGATTGTATTAAAGAAGATTAAGGATTTGATCTGCAATGTCTTCCGACCGGAAGGCATCTTCTTTGCGTGGTTGGGGAGAGACATAGGATGAGCAGTCCCATGTCGGACAATGGGCATGCGCGGAAGTCCTCGCTGACGCTCGAGGACCTTCGCCTTCGGCTCGTCGCTATAGCAACCGATGCCGAGCTGTCCGACGCGAGCGCGATCCTCGACCGGCGCGACGCATGCTCGCTTGTGGATCAATTCCCGGAACTCATCTACGTCAAGGACCGCCGCAGCCGCTTCGTGCTCGCCAATGCCGCGACCGCCCGTGCGAACGCTTGCGATCATCCTGTCGATCTCCTGGGAAAGACCGATTTCGATCTCTTCGACGGAAGTTCGGCGGAGGAGCTTTTCCTGGCCGAGCAGAGGATGATGTCGACCGGAGAGCCGATCACCGGCCGGGAGCATCGTCTCTCTTTCGGCGGCACGTTCCGCTGGCTCCAGTCCACCAAGACGCCGCTGAGGGATGCGGAGGGACGCATCGTCGGCCTGATCGGCATCTCGCGCGACATCACCGAGCGCAAACATCAGGAGGAACTGCGGCGGGGTCACGCCCGGCTGCTGGACATGGTGGCGCGCGGCCAGCCGCTGGATCGGGTGCTGCTGTCGCTCGTCGATCTCGTGGAGGAGGAACTGCAGGACATCGTCGCCTCGGTCCTGCTTCTTGAGGAGGGAAGCGACCGGCTGCGGCACGGTGCTGCACCCCGTCTGCCCGAGAGTTACGTGAGGATGATCGACGGCCTCCAGATCGGGCCGCGCGTCGGCTCCTGCGGTACCGCCGCCTGGCGGCGCGAACCTGTCGTCGTCAGCGACGTATTGCAGGATCCGCTCTGGGAGGATTACCGAGATCTGGCGATCCGTTTCGATTTCCGCTCCTGCTGGTCCACCCCGATCATGGGCGCGGATGAAAGAGTCCTCGGCACCTTCGCGCTCTACTCCGGCACCGTGCGTGAGCCGACATCGCTGGAGCGCGAACTCGCCGCCATGGCGACGGATATCGCCGGGATCGCCATCGAGCGGGCGCGGGCCGAAGAGCGCATCCGCTACATCGCCCACCACGACGCGCTCACGGGGCTGCCGAACCGCACCCTGTTCTGGAGCCAGTTCAACCACAGGCTTGCCGAGGCGCGGCAGGAAAGACGCAGCGTTGCCGTCGCCTATATCGATCTCGATAATTTCAAGGAGATCAACGACCGGCTCGGCCATGCTGCCGGCGACGAGGTTCTGAAGGCCATCGCGGCCCGGCTCCCACGCTGCATCCGCGCCAACGACCTGCTCGTCCGCCTTGGCGGCGACGAATTTGCGATCGCCTTCGCCAGCCTCGGGCCAGACGAGGACGGAGTCGTTCGGCGCATGGAGGAGTTGCGGGCGGTCATCTCGACGCCCGTCGCCTTCGAGGGCGAGCTCGTCCAGGTGACCTGCAGCATGGGCATCGCCTTCTATCCCGAGGATGGAGATACCCCGGAAGCGCTGCTGGCGCGGGCGGACCGGGCGATGTATGGCGCCAAGCACGACGGCCGGGACCGCCTTCAGGTGTGGCGTGGGCCTCCTCCCCAGCCCGAATGACGCCCGGTCGCGCAATCTTTCATCTGCTGCGGCGCGCCCTATCTTGAGGGCATGAAACCAGAGGCGCTGCTTCATCCCACCCCGGCCGGGCTGTTCTGCCCCATCGGCCGCTTCCATGTCGATCCGGTGCGGCCCGTCGAGCGGGCGCTGATCACCCATGGCCATTCCGACCACGCCCGCCCCGGCCACGGCAAGGTGCTTGCGACGCGCCAGACCCTCGACATCATGCGCATCCGCTATGGCGATGATTTCTGCGGCACCGAACAGGCGGCCGAGTTTGGAGAGCGCCTGGACGTCGACGGCGTCAGCGTCTGCTTCCACCCGGCCGGGCACGTCCTGGGTTCGGCGCAGGTCCTCATCCGGAAGGACGGGCTGAGGATCAACGTCTCCGGCGACTATAAGCGTGGCATCGATCCCACCTGCGCCTCCTTCGAGCCGGTCCGCTGCGACGTCTTCATCACCGAGGCTACCTTCGGCCTGCCGGTCTTCCACCATCCCGACCCGAAGGAGGAGATCGGCAAGCTGCTCACCTCGCTGAAGCAGTTTCCCGAGCGCAGCCACCTGGTTGGCGCCTATGCGCTCGGCAAGGCGCAGCGCGTCATACGGCTGATCCGTGACTGCGGCTATCACGAACCGATCTTCATCCACGGCGCGCTGGCGAGGCTCTGCGACTACTACCGCGCACAGGGCATCGAACTGGGCGAAATCCGTCCGGCGACGCTGGAGAAGAAGGATCCGGATGCCTTCAAGGGCGCCGTCGTGGTCGGCCCGCCATCGGCCTTCCAGGACCGCTGGGCGCGCCGCTTCAACGAGCCGCTGGTTGCCTTCGCCTCGGGCTGGATGATGGTCCGGCAGCGCGCCAGGCAGGGTGGCGTCGAACTGCCGCTGGTGATTTCCGATCATTGCGATTGGCCGGAGCTGCTCGCCACCATCAAGGAGATCGAGCCTTCGGAAGTCTGGGTGACGCACGGCCGCGAGGAAGCCCTGGTCCGCTGGTGCGAATTGCAGGGCATCCCCGCCCGCCCGCTGCATCTCGTCGGCTACGAGGACGAGGGGGATTGATGAAAGCCTTCGCCACCCTCCTCGACCGCCTGGTCCTCACGCCCTCCCGCAACGGCAAGCTCAAGCTGCTGGCCGACTATTTCCGCGACACCCCCGATCCGGATCGCGGCTATGGTCTCGCCGCGCTGGCCGGCACGCTCGACCTCAGGAACATCAAGCCGGCGCTGCTGCGCGACCTCGTGCTCGAACGGCTCGACCCGGTGCTCTTCCAGTATTCCTACGACTATGTCGGCGATCTTGCGGAAACCATCGCGCTCGTCTGGGATGGCGGCGAGAAGGACGACACGACGGACGAGGAGCAGCCCCGGCTGGGCCAGGTGGTGACGATGATGAATTCGCTCGGCCGCACCGAGGTCCGGGCCGCCGTGCGCGACCTGCTCGACCATCTCGATCCCTCTAGCCGCTTCGCCTTCCTGAAGCTTGCAACCGGATCCCTGCGTATCGGCGTTTCCGCCCGGCTCGCCAAGCAGGCGCTGTCGGACATGAGCGGCCCGGGAGGGAACCGGAGGGACGTGACGGAGATCGAAACCCTGTGGCACGGGCTTGGTCCGCCCTACGAGCCGCTGTTCGCCTGGCTGGAGGGCAGGGCGGAAAAGCCGGTGCTGGCGACGCCGGCGATCTTCCACTCCGTCATGCTCGCCAATCCGGTGGAGGAGGGCGATCTCGAAAAGCTCGACCCCGAGGACTATGCCGCGGAATGGAAATGGGACGGCATCCGGGTGCAGATGTCGAGCTATGGCGGCACCAGGAAGCTCTATTCCCGCTCCGGCGACGACATCACCGGCGCCTTTCCGGATATCGTGGACTCCATCAATTTCGAGGGGGTGGTGGATGGCGAGCTGCTGGTCGGCGGCACCATGCGCTCCAACAGCCCGACCCGCACCTTCTCCGACCTGCAGCAGCGCCTCAACCGCAAGACGGTGAGTGCGCGCATGCTGGACGACTACCCCGCCTTCGTGCGCGCCTACGATCTCCTGTTCGAGGGCGACCGGGATGTGCGTGCCCATACCTTCTTCGAGCGCCGCCAACGTCTCGGGGAGGTCATCGAACAGGCCC
>JAEWKX010000133.1 GCA_023393575.1 Pseudomonadota bacterium | reverse complement strand
CTTCGGGACTCTGGCTGTGGGTCTGGCCGCCGAAAATGCCGCCGCCCGTCGGCATGCGCACCACCATCGGGCAGGTGAAATCGCCGTTGGACCGGTAGCGCAGGCGCGCCGCCTCCTGCGTCAGCTGGTCATAGGCCGGGTACATGTAATCGGCGAACTGGATCTCGATGCAGGGCTTGAGCCCATAGGCAGCCATGCCGATCGCGGTGCCCACGATGCCGGATTCGGAGATCGGCGCGTCGAAGCAGCGCGTCTTGCCGTATTTCTGCTGAAGCCCCTGCGTGCAGCGGAAGACGCCGCCGAAATAACCGACGTCCTCGCCGTAGACCACCACGTCCTCGTCGCGGCCCATCGCCACGTCCATGGCGCTGCGGATCGCCTCGATCATCGTCATGCGTGCCATGGGTCAGACCCCCGCCTTCTGCCGCTGGCGCCTGAGATGCGCCGGCATCTCGGCATAGACGCCCTCGAACATGTCGCGCATCGACGGCCTGCCGCCGGAATGCAGCGTGCCGTGGCGCTCGGCCTCCTTCTGGGCGGTGACCACCGTATCGCGGATCTCCGCCTCCATCTGCGTGTGGCGTTCCTCGCTCCAGGCGCCGATGCGGATGAGATGGTTCTTCAGGCGGATGACGGGATCGCCGAGCGGCCAGGCTTCCGACTCCTCCTTCGGACGATAGGCGGAAGGATCGTCGGAGGTCGAATGCGCGCCGACGCGGTAGGTGACGTATTCCACCAGCGTCGGCCCGATATTGCGCCTTGCCCGTTCCGCCGCCCATTTCGCCACGGCATGGACGGCGAGGTAGGCGTTGCCGTCGACCCTGAGCGACGGCAAACCGAAGCCGAGGCCCCGCGCCGCGAACGTCCCGGAGCCGCCGCGGGCAATCCCCTGGAAGGTCGAGATCGCCCACTGGTTGTTGACGACGTTGAGGATGACCGGCGCCCGGTAGGTGGAGGCGAAGACCAGTGCCGCATGGAAATCCGATTCCGCCGTCGACCCGTCGCCGATCCAGGCAGCGGCGATCTTCGTATCGTTCTTTATCGCCGAGGCCATGGCCCAGCCCACCGCCTGCACATACTGCGTGGCGAGATTGCCGGAGATCGAGAAGAAGCCGTGCTCCTTGGAGGAATACATGACCGGCAATTGCCGGCCCTTCAGCGGATCGGCGTCGTTCGAATAGATCTGGTTCATCATGTCGACCAGCGGATAACCGCCGGCGATCAGCAGGCCCGCCTGCCGGTAGGTCGGGAAGTTCATATCGCCGGGAAGAAGCGCGCGGCGGAAGGCGCAGGACACCGCCTCCTCCCCGAGATGCTGCATGTAGAACGACGTCTTGCCCTGCCGCTGCGCCATCAGCATGCGCCGGTCGAAGGCGCGCAGCAGCATCATGTGCCGCAGGCCCTCCATCAGTTCCTCCGTCGTCAGCGTCCCTGCCCAGGGACCGACCGCCTCGCCCTCGCGGTTGAGGACGCGGATGATGGAAAAGGCCAGGTCGCGGATGCTTTCCGGATCGGCGTCGATCTCCGGGCGGCGCACCGAGCCTGCCTTCGGGATGCTGACATGGGAAAAATCGGGCTTGTTGCCTGGCCGCACTTCCGGTTCCGGAACATGCAGACTGAGCCTTGGGGCTTCGGTCATTCTCGCTTCTCCTCCCTGAGAACCGATCGGCGGGCTCGCTTCCTCCTCGAAACGCGCCTTCAGACAATCTAGGGCCGCCGGGCTTCTGGAGCAATTTTATTGCGCGTCCTGAAACTGCGAATTGCAGCGGTGCCCGGCAATTTTCTTGCGGGCTCGACGCACCACGCGAAACGAGGGGAACCGGAAGGCGTTTCGGCCGTTTGGCGCACTCTTTCATCGGGGCTTGCCATGACATCTGCAACCGATCCGGCCGACGAATTCCATGCCTTCCCCAGGACCTGGGGAGCAGAATTCACAGCCGTGGGCGAAGTCAGGTTCCGGCTGTGGGCGCCAGGCCAGGCACAGGTGGCGCTGCGCCTGAACGGCAGCGAAACGCCGATGACCCCCGACCAAGACGGCTGGTTCGGACTCCTGGCGACGGGTGTCTCCGCCGGCAGCGAATACTCTTACGTACTGGCGGACGGCACCGCCCTTCCCGACCCCGCCTCGCGCGGCCAGAAGGACGACGTCAACGGTCCTTCGCTGGTGATCGACCCGACGTCCTACGAATGGCGGAACGCCGACTGGCGTGGCCGCCCCTGGGAGGAGGCCGTGATCTACGAAATGCATGTCGGCACCTTCACCCGGCAAGGCACCTTCCGCGCGGCCATCGAGAAGCTGCCGCATCTGGCGGAACTCGGCATCACCGCCGTCGAGGTCATGCCGGTCGCCCATTTCGGCGGCAACCGCGGCTGGGGCTATGACGGCGTTCTGCTCTACGCCCCGCATCGCGCCTATGGCCCGCCGGAGGACTTCAAGGCCTTCATCGATGCCGCCCATGGCCACGGGCTGATGGTGCTCCTCGACGTCGTCTACAACCACTTCGGCCCGGAAGGAAACTACCTTCCGCTCCTCGCGCCGGAGTTCTTCCACCAGGACAAGCACACCCCCTGGGGTGCGGCGATCGCCTACGAACTGCCGCCGGTACGGAGCTTCTTCGTGGAGAACGCGCTCTACTGGCTGGACGAGATCCAGTTGGACGGGCTGCGCTTCGACGCCATCGACCAGATCGCCGACGAAGGGTCGGAGAAGCACATCCTCGTGGAGATCGCCGAGCGCATCCGCGCCGAATTCCCCGACCGGCGTATCCACCTGACGACGGAGGATTCCCGCAACGTCACCTTCCTCCACGAGCGCGGCGAGGACGGCAGCGTTCTGCGTTTCACCGGCGAATGGAACGACGACTTCCACAACGCCATCCACGTCTACGCGACCGGTGAGACCGACGGTTACTACCAGGACTT
>JAEWKX010000118.1 GCA_023393575.1 Pseudomonadota bacterium | reverse complement strand
TTTCGGTGCGGCGTCGGAGCGGCTGCAAGCGGCCCTCGACACCTTCACGCCCGATGATATCCGTCGCTGGGCGGCCGGTCTCGGTACCGAAACCTTCGTCGGCTCCTCCGGCCGGGTCTTCCCGACTGCCATGAAAGCTTCGCCCCTGCTGCGTGCCTGGCTGCGCCGGCTGGAGGCGCAGGGCGTACGCCTCATGCCTCGCCACCGCTGGATCGGCTTCGACGGCCCCAGCTACGTCTTCCAAACACCGGCCGGAGTTTTGCCGGTTCGTCCCGACGCGGCCCTCCTCGCACTTGGTGGCGCAAGCTGGCCGCGGCTGGGCTCGGATGCGGCCTGGGTGCCTTGGCTGGCCGCGAAGGATATCGAAATCCGCCCGTTTCGCCCCGCCAATTGCGGTTTCGAGGTCGCCTGGAGCGACACTTTCCGCGCACGCTTCGCCGGCGCGCCGGTGAAGTCGGTCGGGGCGAAGTCCGACGCCGGCAGCGTCCAGGGCGAGTTCGTGATCTCGCGGCACGGCATCGAGGGCAGCCTCGTCTATGCCCATGCGGCCGCGCTGCGCGACCGGCTGGAAGGGACAGGCGAGGCATCGCTCGTCCTCGATCTCGCACCCGGACGGAGCGAAGCGCACCTGGCCCGCAATCTCGCACGGCAGGACCCCAAGGCGAGCTTCTCCAACCGGCTCCGCAAGGCTGCCGGGCTGGAGGGCGTGAAGGCGGCGCTGCCGCGGGAATGCGATCCGGAGGCTGCGCGGCTACCTCCCGACGAGCTCGCCCGCAGGATCAAGGCGCTGCGGATTCCGCTCCGGCACACCCGCCCGATCGAGGAGGCGATCTCTTCGGCCGGCGGCGTCGCCTGGAGCAGCATCGACATGCAGTTCATGTTGAAGCAAATCCCCGGCCTGTTCGTCGCAGGCGAGATGATCGACTGGGAGGCACCGACCGGCGGCTATCTCCTCACCGCCTGCCTCGCCACCGGGCGCGCCGCGGCAGCGGGCATGGCCGCCTGGCTGACGAAGGGCTGGCAACAGCCGGCCCCAGGGTGCGGCAAAGCGACGGCGGGCAGAGACTGATCTTCCACAATCGGAGAATCAGCGGCTAAGATAAGCCTGCGAGGGCGATCTGGCCCTCACCCTCCGCCAGGGACGCACGACGCATGACCATTGCCAGACGCCGACACCTCGTCCGCACGAGGCGCACCGTGACCGGTCTCGTGCTGGTCGCGGCCATATCCTTCGTCGCAGGCATGACGGATGCCGTCGGCCTGCTGCTCTCCGGCGACTTCGTGTCCTTCATGACGGGCAACACGACGCGCGCTGCGCTGTCCTTCGCCGAGGGCAGTTACGGTCATGCGCTGATCCTCTATTTCGCGCTGTGGGTCTTCGTGGTCGGCAATGCGCTCGGCATCGTACTTGCACATACGCTGTCGGCGCGGCGCACCTTCGTGGTGCTGACGGGGGTGGCGCTCACCATCGCCGTCGCGGCGATGGTACCGGAACAGGAATATCCCCGCGTGCAGTTCTACCTGGTCATCCTGGCGATGGGCATGATCAACGCCACCGTAGAACACATCGAGGGGCTGCCGATCGGACTTACCTATATCACCGGGGCGCTGTCCCGCTTCGGCCGCGGCATAGGCCGATGGATCGTCGGCGACCGCAACCCGACAGGCTGGGCAATCCAGACCGTGCCTTGGACCGGCATGGCCTGCGGCAGCGTCACCGGGGCCTTCCTCACCAGATGGCTCGGCAATGACGCACTCTGGGTGGTGGCCATGGCGGTGGTCGCGATCGCGTTCGCCACCATCTTCCTGCCGCGGCCGCTCCACCTGCATTTCCAGCAGCCGATCGTCAGCGGAACCCGGCACCGGCATTGACAGCCGCCGCCGGATATTGCGACAGGTCTGCTCATGTTCCTTCTCTCCAAGCTGTTCTGGCTGGCGGTGCAGCCACTTTCCCTCGCCTTCCTGCTCTGCGCCCTGGGCGCCTTTCTTGCATTTGCCGGCTGGCGCCGGGCGGGTGGGACGGCAGCCGCGCTTGCCGCGACGATCCTCTTCGTCGCCCTCTACACCACAGCCGGCGGTGTTGCGTTGCAGGCCCTGGAAGCACGGTTCGCAAGACCGCAGCAGGAACCGCAGGATCTGACCTGCATCCTGGTGCTCGGCGGCGCCTTGGAGAATGAAGTCACCACCAGCCGGGGCGGGATCGAATTCAACCAGGCCGCCGAACGCTTCGCCGAAGCCCTGCGTCTCGCGCTCCGTCATCCTCGGGCCCGCATCCTGATCTCCGGCGGAGACGGATCGATCAGCGGCGCCTACGAGGGTGAAGCCGACGCTTCGGAACGGTTCTTCTCCGCCTTCGGCATACCTGGGGATCGGCTGGTGAAGGAGAACGCCTCGCGCACGACCTACGAGAACGCGCAGCAGACCAGGGACGTGCTGGTCCGAGAAGACCTGTCGGATTGCCTGCTGGTGACCTCCGCCTCTCACATGCCGCGATCCGTGGCCCTGTTCCGGAAGGCGGAAATTCCGGTCACTCCCTGGCCCGTGGACTACCGCACGAGCGGCATTCTCCGCCTCGGCTTCGACTTCACGCAGCCGACGACCAACACGCAGCTTACCTCCACCGCGGTACGGGAGTGGGTCGGCCTGCTCGGCTACTACCTTACGGGCCGGATCGACAGCATTTTCCCGTCGGAGTGATCGCCTATTTCCTGGATATGGTGACGAAGCGGCCGCCCCGTACGCGCACCGTCATCTCGCAGGGCCTGTCGTCCGTTCGCTCGCAGAAGCGTGGATGCATCTTCATCACGAAGACCATGTTGCCGAAGCGCTTTATGAAGTCGTAGCCGTAGATGCGGGCGGTGGCGATCATGAAATAGCCGCCCTCCTTGGCCCGGAGATAGAAGTTGTGCGGGCAGCCGTCCTCATCGCAGTCCGTGCCGCGCGTTCCGTCGCAGGTGATTTCGGCATGATTGCTGACGGCGTCGACGATCCCGTCGTTGTTGATGTCGAGGCGCGTCATGAACCCGCTGCCGAACTGCGCAATCTTGCACTGCTTGCGGAAGTGATCCTTCTCGTAGATCTCCGGGTCCTTCAGCAGTTCCTGCTGTGCGGATGCGACGGCAGGCGCAAGGGTCAGCGTCAGGACCTGCGCGGCAATGATCAGGTGCTTTTTCACGGGCATCGGCTCCTCAACCCCTTCGACTCTTCGCGCCGGGCGCGTAAGAAGAAGGCGACATTTGCCCTCCATCCTGCCGGACGGCACTTGCGCGACGCTGGTGGAGGTGGATTGTGCTGTATATACTCGATTATGCAGGCGTGGTGGTCTTCGCGGCGACCGGCGGCCTGGCGGCCTCCCGCAAGCAACTCGACATCATCGGCTTCCTCTTCTTCGCCGCACTGACCGGCGTCGGCGGAGGGACGCTACGCGACCTGGTCCTGGGACGGGCGCCCGTCTTCTGGGTCGTCGATCCCGCCTATGTTCTCGCATGCCTCGCCACCGGGGTCGTCGTCTTCTTCGCCGCCCACCTCATCGAGTGGCGATACCGGCTGCTGCTCTGGCTCGATGCGATCGGCCTGTCCGCCTATAGCGTCATGGGCGCCGCGATCGGTCTTGCATCCACAGGTTCGGCACCGATCGCGATCATCACGGGAATCCTGACGGCGACTTGCGGCGGCATCCTGCGGGACATCCTGGCCGACGAGCCATCCGTTCTGCTACGCTCCGAAATCTACATCTCCGCCGCGCTCGCCGGCGCCAGCATCTTCACGCTGATGGAAGTATCCGCCCTGCCTTTGAGTTCCGCCGCAGGCTTCGTTGCAGCCTTCGCCCTTCGCGGCGGGGCGATCCGCTACGGCTGGACGATCCCGAGATATCGGCCAAGACCGGGTCGCGATCCGGAGGATGCCGTCAGGAAGCCGTGAGCTGGCTATGCCTTCTTCTTCTCACGCAGCCGGATCACGACATCGACATGGGCGATTTCCATGCCTTCCGGTGCCGCCGGAAGATTGCCGATCTCGATATTGTTGATCGGAATATCGAGGACTTCGTTGCGGCCTTCGACGAAGAAATGGTGATGGTCGGAGACGTTGGTGTCGAAATAGGTCCGGGCACCCTCGACGGCGAGCACGCGAATCATCCCGGCTTCCGTGAACTGGTGCAGTGTATTGTAGACGGTGGCGAGCGAGACCGGCACGCCGGCGGTCAACGCCTCCTCGTGCAGTTCCTCGACCGTCAGGTGACGATCACCCTTGGCGAACAGGATGTCGGCCAGCGCGATGCGCTGACGCGTCGGGCGCAAGCCGCAGTCCCGCAACTTCGTCTCGATGCTGATCATGGCATGTGCCATCGTGCCAATGTGCCCCACGTCGCTCCAAGAAACTCTATCTTGACTTTCGGATATAACTTTTGCCGACGCCGCTTTCAATAGGTTCTAAAACCGTTCATCGGCGGCAAAAACATGTTATTTGGCTGTCAAGCTCTGGTTTGCGGAGGCTCGTTCCTATATGCGACTGAAAAAGTGGCCGCCGGCACCCTCGGGGCGACGCGCGCTGCAGACATCGTTATGCTTCAAATCCGCCCGGATGTGCAATAAAGGTCGTACATCGGCATGAGGGGACCCGGACGTTAATGACAGAAAGACAGTCGAGTTTCAGCTACGAAGAACTCCTTGCCTGTGCGCGGGGGGAACTGTTCGGCCCTGGCAACGCCCAGCTGCCGCTGCCGCCTATGCTGATGGTCCACCGGATCACCGACATTTCCGAGACCGGCGGCGCTTTCGACAAGGGGTATCTGCGGGCGGAGTACGACGTCCATCCCGACGACTGGTACTTCCCCGTCCACTTCCAGGGAAATCCGATCATGCCCGGATGCCTCGGCCTCGACGGCATGTGGCAGATCACCGGCTTCTATCTCGGCTGGCTGGGCGAAGAGGGCCGCGGCATGGCGCTTTCCACCGGCGAGGTGAAGTTCAAGGGCATGGTGCGCCCGCACACGAAGCTGCTTGAATACGGCATCGACTTCAAGCGCGTGATGCGCGGACGCCTCGTGCTCGGCACGGCCGACGGTTGGGTCAAGGCAGACGGCGAGACCATCTATCAGGCGACGGACCTGCGCGTGGGCCTGTCGAAGGATAAGACCGCCTGAGCGGCACCGCGCGAGATAGAGAACGAGCAGAAAAGGTCATCAAGATGAGACGGGTTGTTGTCACGGGTCTCGGTATCGTGTCCTCCATCGGGAGCGACGCCGCCGAAGTCACCGAATCCCTCCGCCAGGCGAAGTCCGGGATCACCTTCTCCCCCGATTTTGCCGAGCACGGCTTCCGCTGCCAGGTCTGGGGCCGGCCGAGCCTCGACCCGACCGACCTCGTCGATCGCCGCGCCATGCGTTTCCTCAGCCAGGGCGGCGCCTGGAACCACTTCGCCATGAAGCAGGCGATCGCCGACTCCGGGCTCGAGGAGAAGGACTACAGCGAAAACGAGCGCGCCGGCATCATCATGGGCTCCGGCGGCCCTTCGACCCGCACCCTCATCGAAGCTGCCGAGATTACCATCAAGAACGGCAGCCCGAAGCGCATCGGCCCCTTCGCCGTGCCGAAGGCGATGTCGTCCACCGCGTCGGCGACGCTCGCCACCTGGTTCAAGATCCACGGCGTCAACTATTCGATCTCGTCGGCCTGCTCCACCTCGGCGCATTGCATCGGCAATGCCGCGGAGATGATCCAGTGGGGCAAGCAGGACCTGATGTTCGCCGGCGGCCACGAGGATCTCGACTGGACCATGTCGAACCTCTTCGACGCGATGGGCGCGATGTCCACCAAGTACAACGACCAGCCGGAGAGCGCCTCGCGCGCCTATGACGTCGACCGCGACGGGTTCGTCATCGCCGGCGGCGCAGGCGTTCTCGTGCTCGAGGAGCTGGAGCATGCGAAGGCGCGCGGCGCCAGGATCTATGCCGAGATCGTCGGCTACGGCGCCACCTCCGACGGCTACGACATGGTGGCCCCTTCCGGCGAAGGCGCCATGCGCTGCATGCGCCAGGCGCTCTCGACCGTGAAGGGCGACGTCGACTACATCAATACCCACGGCACTTCGACGCCCGTCGGGGATTCCAAGGAGATTGGCGCCATCCGGGAGGTCTTCGGGGACAGGATCCCGCATATCCAGTCGACCAAGTCGCTGACCGGCCACTCGCTCGGAGCCGCCGGCGTGCAGGAATCGATCTACGGCCTGCTGATGATGCAGGAGAAGTTCATCGGCGAGAGCGCGCATATCCGGACGCTCGATCCGGAATTCGAAGGCGTGCCGATCGTCCGCAAGCGGATCGACGACGCGAAGATCGACACGGTTCTTTCCAATTCCTTCGGGTTCGGCGGCACCAACGCCACGCTCGTCTTCCAGCGCTACAACGGGTAAGTTCATGACAGGGATCATGCAGGGGAAGCGCGGCCTGATCATGGGGGTCGCGAACAATCACTCCATCGCGTGGGGCATTTCAAAAGCAGTCGCTGCGCAGGGTGCGGAACTCGCCTTCACCTATCAGGGCGAGGCGCTCGGCAAGCGCGTAAAGCCGCTCGCCGCCGAAGTCGGCTCCGATTTCCTGCTGCCCTGCGACGTGGAGGACATCGCATCGGTCGACGCCACGTTCGACGCCATCCGCGAACGCTGGGGCAAGCTCGATTTCCTGGTGCACGCGATCGGCTTTTCCGACAAGAACGAGTTGAAGGGCCTCTACGCCGACACCACGCGCGACAACTTTTCCCGCACCATGGTGATTTCCTGCTTCTCGTTCACCGAAGTGGCGAAGCGCGCCGCCGACATCATGCCGGACGGCGGCGCCATGCTGACGCTCACCTATGGCGGGTCCACCCGCGTCATCCCGAACTACAACGTCATGGGAGTGGCCAAGGCAGCGCTGGAATCCTCCGTGCGCTATCTCGCCGCCGATTACGGTCCGCAGGATATCCGCGTCAACGCGATCTCCGCCGGCCCGGTCCGCACCCTTGCGGGCGCCGGCATTTCCGATGCGCGCGCCATGTATTCCTGGAACCAGCAGAATGCACCGCTTCGCCGCACGGCGACGATCGAGGATATCGGCGGCTCGGCGCTCTACCTCCTGTCGGACCTTTCCCGCGGCGTGACCGGCGAGATCCACTATGTCGACGCCGGCTACAACATCACCTCGCTGCCGACGCTCGAGCGGCTTCGCAAGGCGGATGCGGAGTAGGGTGCGCATCATTATGCGCATCTCGTAGGGTCGGCCTGCCTCGCTATATTGCGTGGAAGCTGGGGTGGGACAATCGCCAAACAAGCCGACTGGGTATGAGATCGGCAAGATGAAGTATTTCATCGCACTTGTGCACAAGGACCGGGACAGCGCCTTCGGCGTCAGCTTTCCGGATTTCCCTTTGGTGTTTTCCGCCGCGGATGAAAAGGCTGATCTGGTGGCCAATGCCACGGAGACCCTGGGGCTCTGGGCGGAAGACGGCGATCTCCCTGCTCCGTCGTCCTATGAGGAGATTATCTCCCGCGACGACGTCCGACATGAACTTGCAACGGAGCTTTCCTGATCCGCGTCCCCTTCATCGAGGACGGCACACGGGTCGTCCGCGCGAATGCCACCTTCGAGAAGGGCATGCTCGACGCGATCGACGCTGCGGCAAAGGAGAGAGGCCTGACCCAGTCGGCTTTCCTGGCAAGCGCTGCAAGGAAAGAGATCGAGTCCGCTTGAGCGGTCTCTACATCCGCGCCCAGAGTACCTTGAAGCGCGCATTGCGGCAGTTCTCGCCGCTTTCCCTGAACTCGGCCTTCAGCGTGGGCTCGTAGGGCAGGCCGCGATTGGCAACGAGCATCAGCCGCCCGCCGTTCCGAAGCGACGACGCCGCAGTCCGGATCATTGCCTTGCCCAGTTCCGGATCGGCTGCCTGCGCCTCGTGGAAGGGCGGATTCATGATCACGAGATCGTACTTCTCCTTCGGAGGCTCGGCGGCGAGATCCTGCCAGAAGAAGCGGACGTTCAGGCCCGGGCAATTGCGGGCCACGTTCGCCTTCGCGAATTCCAGGGCGCGATAGTCGGCCTCGAACAGGTCTATGCGGTTGACGCGCGGCGCCTTCTCGGCGAGGCGCACCGTCAGATAGCCCCAACCGGCGCCGAAATCGGCGGCGTTTCCATCGAAGACAGCCGGCAGCCGCTCTGCGACAAGCTCCGATCCGGGGTCGATGCGATCATGGGAGAACATGCCGGGCGCCGCCTGGAAACGGCCCTCGACCGCGACCAGCATCTTCTTCAATGCCTCGATCGCAGCACCCGGATCCTGCGGCCGCGCGAACCAGATCGCCACGCCATGATATTTCGGCGTGTAGTCGAGCGGCACGGAAAGCTTGAGCAATGTGTTCCTCAACGGCTGGATACCGTCTTCCTTGCCGCCGGCAATCACGATCATGCCGCCTGGCTTGACGCGGCCAAGCGCATCCGCCACGCGGTTCTCGTTCTCGCCCTTGTGCTTGCCGCACAGGACGAGAGCCATATCGTAGCCCTCGCCCTCGGCCTCCGGCAGCGCTCCCTCTCCCAGGAAGCGGTACAGCGGACGGAACGGCTGCACCGCCGTCACGCTCGCCGCGAAACCCTCCGGAAAACCCTGCCCGGCTTCCGCCCCGAGGATGAGAACACGCTCGCCCGCCAGCGGCACTGATACGGCGCCGGTGGCAAACGGATGGAAAAGGGTCTTCAGGGCGTCTCGGCTCATCGCAACTGACTTTCAACGTCGGATACGGAAAAGGCGCGGAAATTATTCCGCGCCCCGATACTTCAAGGAAGAGGAACCTTATTCGGCGGCTTCGTCGCCTTCGTTCTTCTTTTCCTTCTTCTCCTGCGGGATTTCCTGGCCGGTCGCCTGGTCGACGACCTTCATGGACAGGCGAACCTTGCCGCGCTCGTCGAAGCCCATCAGCTTTACCCAGACCTTGTCGCCTTCCTTTACGACATCCGTCGTCTTGGCCACGCGGGCGGCCGCCAGCTGCGAGATGTGCACCAGACCGTCGCGGGCCCCGAAGAAGTTGACGAAGGCTCCAAAGTCGGCGGTCTTGACGACCGTGCCCTCGTAAACCTGGCCGACTTCCGGCTCGGCGACGATCGAGTGGATCCACTTGCGGGCCGCCTCGATCTCCTTGCCCGACGAGGATGCGATCTTGACGGTGCCGTCGTCCTCGATGTTGATCTTCGCGCCGGTCTTCTCGACGATTTCGCGAATGACCTTGCCGCCCGAGCCGATGACTTCACGGATCTTGTCGACCGGGATGTTCATGACTTCGATGCGCGGAGCAAACTCACCGAGCTGGCCGCGGCTTTCCGTGATGGCGTTGGCCATCTCGTTCAGGATGTGCTTGCGGCCGCCCTGGGCCTGGCCGAGCGCGACCTTCATGATCTCTTCGGTGATACCGGCGATCTTGATGTCCATCTGCAGCGAGGTGATGCCGTCGGCGGTGCCTGCGACCTTGAAGTCCATGTCGCCGAGGTGGTCTTCGTCGCCGAGGATGTCGGAGAGAACGGCGAAACGCTCACCCTCGAGGATCAGGCCCATGGCAATACCGGCCACCGGCTTGGCGATCGGAACGCCGGCATCCATCAGCGCCAGCGAGGTGCCGCAGACGGTTGCCATCGACGACGAGCCGTTGGATTCGGTGATCTCGGATACGACGCGCAGCGTGTAGGGAAACTGCTCCACGGTCGGCAGCATCGGACGGATGGCGCGCCATGCGAGCTTGCCGTGACCGATCTCGCGGCGGCCCGGGGAACCCATGCGGCCCGTTTCACCGACCGAGTAGGGCGGGAAGTTGTAGTGCAGCAGGAAGCGTTCCTTGTACATGCCGGTCAGCGAGTCGACATACTGCTCGTCCTCGCCGGTGCCGAGGGTCGCGACCACGATGGCCTGGGTTTCACCGCGGGTGAAGAGTGCCGAACCGTGGG
>JAEWKX010000086.1 GCA_023393575.1 Pseudomonadota bacterium | reverse complement strand
GCCATTGCCAGGCCGCAGGTCGGCAAGGCGACGCAGGCCATGGAGTTCAACCGCAGTCCGCTGCCGAGATTGCCGTCAAACAACCCGTAGCGGCGCAGCAGGAACTCGATCTGTGCCCGCCCGTCGGCAGGGACTTCAGAGATCGTCAGGTTCTGGTTGGGCGTCAGGCGGAAGGTTCCCTGATGGACGCGGGCGATCTCCCTCAAGCCATCCATCAGCGACTGCCCTGCCCGATTGGCGACCCGCCCGTTCTCTATGAACAGCGTATAGTGCCAACGCCCGTCCTCGCCGTCCGTCCAGCCGAGCCGATCGCCATTGGACGTGAACCCGTACGGCCGCGCCTTCCCGAACGGCTGCGCGAGGCGGTCCTCGATCCGTGCCTTGATCCAGTCCAGTCCCTTGTCGTCGATCGTGTACTTGAAGCGCGCCCTGGACCTGTCCTTGCGATTGCCGAAATCCCGCTGGACCGACATCACCGCGTCGATCGTCTCCGTCAGCTTCTCTTTGGGAATGAACCCGATCACGTCGGCAAGCCGCGGATAGGTATGCGGAGCATTGTCCGTCTTGCCCATCCCGCCGCCGATCGCCACGTTGAAACCCTCCAGAACTCCGTCGGCAACGATGGCGATGAAACCGAGGTCCTGGGCGTAGACGTCGATGTCGTTGACCGGCGGAATGACGAAGCCGATCTTGAACTTCCGCGGCATGTAGGTTCGGCCGTAAAGCGGCTCCTCCTCGCCGACGACCTCGTGACGCTCCTCGCCGTACCATATTTCCCGATAGGCCCCGGTCCGGGGGATGGCGTGGTCGCTCGCGGCCTTCGCCAACGTATAGACCTCGGCATGAAGCCGCGACAGCTCCGGGTTGACCGAGCACATCACGCCGCGCGCATCGTCCCCACAGGCCGCTTTCGTATCGAGGAGCACCTCATGGAAACCTTGCAGCAAGGATTGCAGGTTCCGCTTGTGGACACGGTGGAACTGGAAGGTCTGACGCGTCGTCAGCCGCAGGGTCTCGCCGCCGAATTCGCGGGCGAGAGCGTCCAGCCTGAGCCACTGTCCGGTCGAGCAGACGCCCCCCGGCAGCCGCACCCTTGCCATGAAGGTGAAGGCCGGCTCCAGTTTCTGCCGGCGCCGCTCGTCGCGGATGTCCCGATCGTCCTGCTGATAAAGGCCGTGAAACTTCATCAGCTTGATGTCGTCTCCCGGCACTGCCGCGGTAAGCTCCGCTTCCAGGCCCTGGGAGATCGTCCCGCGCAGCTGGTCGCTGTTCGCTTTCAGGGTTTCGTCCGGCCCGAGCCGGTCGAGCGGCTGCGACAGGTCGGAGCTGCGATCGGTGGTGCTGTCGTTCGAAAGCATGCTTTTTCCTCAATAGACATCGAGCTGGTAACGGTGATCCCTGCGCATCCCGGCCAGATAATCGCGGGCATCCTCGGCACTGCGGCCGCCATGTGCCTGAACGACATCGGCGAACGCGGCCTCCACATCGGGCGCCATCCTGCCGGCATCACCGCAGACGAAGACGTGAGCCCCATCCTCCAGCCAACGATAGACCTCGCCCGCCTGCTTTCGGATCTGATCCTGGACATAGTGCTTCGCGGAGCCATCACGCGAGAAGGCGACGTCCATCCTGGACAGGACGCCATCCTTGAGCTGTGCCTGCCACTCCGTCTGGTACAGGAAGTCGGTATGGAAGTTCCGCTCGCCGAAGAAGAGCCAGGAACGCCCAGTCGCACCCCGCGCCTCCCGTTCCTGCATGAATGCGCGATAGGGCGCAATCCCGGTTCCG
Organism: Pseudomonadota bacterium; assembly: GCA_023393575.1. Taxonomy (GTDB): domain Bacteria; phylum Pseudomonadota; class Alphaproteobacteria; order Rhizobiales; family Rhizobiaceae; genus Neorhizobium. The sequence continues at coordinate 1,076 of JAEWKX010000086.1, read as the reverse complement.
GCGCCGACCATGACGATCGGCACGTCGTCCTGCGGAAGCCGGAAATGCGGGTTGCTCTGGACATAGACGGGAAGCGTCGCATCGCTCTGCGGCAATCTTCCCAACTGCCCCGACGCCACCCCCGTGCGCGAAATACCGTGAAGCTCGTAGCGGACGGTGGCAACGGTCAGATGCACCTCGTCCTCGACGGCGGCGAGGCTTGAGGCTATGGAGTAGAGCCTCGGCTGGATTGGCCGCAGGACACTCGCGAACACCGCCGCGTCGATCCCCTCCACGCCATACAGCCTTGCAATATCGATCAGATGGTGCTGCCGGCAGAATGCCGAGACCACCGTCTTGTCCTGATCCGCCAAAAGCTCCTTCAAGGGACCGGCATCGGTCAGAGAAGCCCAGAATTCCAAAAGCTTCGGCGTGAGTTGTACGATGTCGAGACGCGAACGGAGAGCATCCGCAAGGCTCATAGGGGTGCCCTTCACCTCGACCTGCTCATCGCCGCCCAGGCGGAGCATGCCGAGCAGCCCGTTGACCAGTTCCGGATCATTCTCCGGCAGGATACCCAGGGCGTCCCCGGGCTCGTATTTCAGGCCGGAGGCTTCGAGCGACAGCTCCACATGGCGAACCTCCTTCGAGGAGCCCCGGCCCGTCAGGGTCATATTGCCCAGGACGCGGCCGGGAAACGGATTGCGCTTGTCGAAGGTCGTAGACAGGGCATCCTGGCTGACTCCGGCAGGAGCCTTTCCCGCCACCGCCACCTTGTCGGCGGATGAAAGTTCCTCCGCCAGAGCCTTGCTCCAGTCCTCGGCTTGCTCGTCATAATCGACATCACAGTCAAGCCGGTCGCGGATCCTGACGGCACCCAGTTCGGCCAGGCGCTCGTCGAGTCTCCTTCCGGCTCCGCAGAAATGCTCGTAGCTGGAGTCGCCGAGCGCCAGCACGGCGTAGCGGACATCGGGGAGACGGGGGGCTCTCATTCCCTCCAGATATTCGAAGAAGTCCTTAGCCGACGTCGGAGGGTCGCCCTCGCCATGGGTACTCGTGATGACGAGGAGATCCTGTTCGTCCTTGATCTGGCGAGC
>JAEWKX010000057.1 GCA_023393575.1 Pseudomonadota bacterium | reverse complement strand
CTGGACGATGTGGCCGAGGAACGGGACTACTTCCGATTGGAGATCGCTTCCGGACATCGCTTCTGGGTGTATCGACAGGGTCATTATCAACCGGATTGCCGGCCCAGTTGGCACATGCACGGCATCTTCGCATGATGCGCAAGCCCCCTGCTTTCTTCGAGATCGGCGCCCGTACCAACTTCTCCTTCCTGGAGGGTGGTTCGAAACCCGAGGAAATGGTGCTGACGGCATCCCTGCTCGGCTTGCCGGGTCTCGGTATCGCCGATCGCAATTCCGTGGCCGGCGTCGTCCGTGCCCATGCTCACGTGCGCGATCTGCGGGAAAGATATCGGCGCAGGCAGGAGGGCCATGCCGAGGAGAAGGATGTCCCCGATCCATGTCGTCTGCAACCCGGAGCACGTCTCGTCTTCTCCGACGATACGCCGGAGATTCTCGCCTATCCGATAAACCGCAGAGGCTGGGGAAACCTTTGCCGCCTTCTCAGCCGTGGAAACCTGAGAGCGGCAAAAGGAGCCTGCATTCTGGAAGAATGGGATGTGCTGGAATGGGGCGAAGAGATGATGTTGGCCATCCTTCCCGACCCCGCTCGCGCCAGCGACGAGGTTTATCGAAAAAAGCTCGAAGAGGTTCTACCGTTGCTCCGCGAACGATTCGGCGAGGCTGTCCATGTGGTCCTCTCGCCCAGTTATGACGGTCAGGACAAGCTCGCCTTTGCCACTTTTGCGTCGATTGCGGCGCGCCACCGGATGCCGCTCCTGGGAAGCAATCAGCCGCTCTATCATCTGCCGGAAAGGCGATCACTCTGCGACGTGATGACGGCGATCCGCGAGCATGTGCCGATTGCCGAAGCCGGTTTCAAACTGGCGCCGAACGGTGAGCGGCACCTGAAGTCCGGCCGCGAGATGGCCCGTCTGCTTTCGGATTATCCGGAGGCCATTGCCAATACCGAGATATTCTTTAGCCGGCTTAATTTTTCTCTGGATGAACTGCAGCACAATTATCCGGACGAAAGCATTCCCGGTGAAACCATGTCGGAAACCCTCGAACGGCTGACTTGGCAGGGCGCCAGGGAGCGTTATCCCCGCGAGGTGCCGGAGAAGGTCGTACAACTGATCCGCTATGAGCTCGGCCTCATCAAGGAGATGCAGTACGAGCCCTATTTCCTGACGGTCCGCCACATCGTCTGGCATGCCCGTCATGTGTTGAAGATCCTCTGCCAGGGGCGGGGCTCGGCAGCCAACTCGGCCGTCTGCTACTGTCTCGGGATTACGGAGGTGGATCCGACCTTCGCCACCCTTCTGTTCGAACGGTTCATCTCGACGGAAAGAAACGAGCCGCCGGACATCGACGTCGATTTCGAACATGAACGACGTGAGGAGGTCATCCGGTACATCTACGAGCATTACGGCTACCGCCATGCGGGGCTGACGGCGGCGGTCACGAGCTACAGAACGCGGATGGCCGGTCGCGAGGTCGCTAAGGCATTCGGGATGTCGGAGGACGTACAGGCGGCGCTCTCAAGCACTGTCTGGGGATGGTCGGAAGAGGGCATTACGGAACGGGAAGCGAAGGTGGCCGGCCTCGACCTTGCCAATCCCACGACCCGCAAGGTCATCGCCCACGCCAGGGAATTGATGGGCTTTCCCCCGCATCTGACCCAGCACGTAGGCGGTTTTCTGATTACCCGCGACCGACTCGACGAAGTGGTCCCGATCATGAGGACCGCGATGCCGGGCCGCTACATGATCGAATGGGACAAGGACGATCTCGACACGCTGAAGTTGCTCAAGATCGATATCCTGGCGCTCGGTATGCTGACCTGCCTGAGAAAGGCCCTGGAGTTGATGAAGAGCCATTACGATCGCTCCGAAAGCCTCGTCAGCCTGCTGCAGGATCAGAAAAGCGCCGTCTACGACATGATCTGCCGGGCCGATACGCTGGGCGTCTTCCAGATCGAAAGCCGGGCCCAGATGAGCATGTTGCCGCGGCTCAGGCCACGCGAATTCTATGACCTGGTCATCGAGGTCGCGATCGTCCGTCCCGGCCCGATCCAGGGAAACATGGTGCACCCTTACCTCAAGCGGCGCGAAAAGGCTCTTCGCGGCGAGGAAATTCACTATGAAAAGCCGGAATTGAGGAATGTCCTCGAGCGCACCCTCGGCGTTCCGTTGTTCCAGGAGCAGGTGATGCAGATCGCAATCACGGCGGCGGGGTTCTTGCCGTCAGAGGCCGACAGACTGCGTCGGTCGATGGCCACCTTCAAACGATCCGGTCGAGTGAATGAGTTCAGACAAGCCCTGGTCTCCGGGATGGTCAAGAACGGATATTCCGAAGGTTTCGCCGAGCGCTGCTTCAGCCAGATCGAAGGCTTTGCCGAATACGGATTTCCGGAAAGCCATGCGGCCTCCTTCGCACTTCTCGTCTATGCTTCCTCCTGGATCAAGACATATTACCCGGACGTTTTCTGTGCGGCGCTGCTGACTTCCCAACCGATGGGGTTCTATGCCCCCGCTCAGTTGGTGCGTGATGCACGGGAGCATGGCGTGGAGGTGAGACCGGCCGATATCAATCTTTCGGATTGGGACAGTACCTTGGAAGATGCGGATTTTCGTCCGGACCACGTGGACTTCCGGCATCGTGGAATGAGCGACGTCATCCGGACTCGAAAGGCTGTGCGGCTCGGCTTTCACCAGATCAAGGGGCTCTCCGAGCGCGGCGTGCGCGACCGCTTGATCGAAAACCGGGGCAGTGGCTACGTCTCCATCCATGACCTTCGATTGCGTTCCGGACTCGATAAGGCGGATATCGAACGGCTGGCGGATGCGGATGCCTTCGGCTCTCTGGGGCTCTCACGCCGGGAGGCGCTTTGGCAGGTACGCGGCCTCGATGCCGGCAAGGCTGCCGGCCAACTGCCGCTCTTCGACCAGGTGCTGCAGGGTGAGTTCCAAGTAGAACCTGCGGCAAATCTGCCCGACATGTTGCCCGGAGAACAGGTCATCGAGGATTACCGTTATCTGTCGCTGTCGTTGAAGGCGCATCCGACGGCCTTCCTGCGCGAAGACTTCATCCGGATGGGGGTGACCCGCAGCGTCGATCTTTTGCAGGTTCGCAACGGTCGAAGGGTGACGATCGCCGGTCTGGTCCTGGTGCGCCAGCGTCCGGGATCGGCCCGCGGCGTGATCTTCATGACTCTGGAGGATGAAACCGGCATTGCCAACGCCATTGTCTGGCCGAAGGTGTTCGAATGCTATCGGGCGATCGTCATGGGAGCCCGAATGGTGAAGATCCGCGGTCGGCTTCAAAGCGTCGATGGCGTCATCCATACTGTCGTTGACGATATCGAGGATATCACGCCTATGCTTCGCCGGCTCCAGGAGGATATTCGAAGTTTCACCTCTCCAGGACCCGAAGAACCCCCGGGGCCCGGCTCCAACCATGATCGAAGGCGGAAGTTACCGGATGAGGAAGCGAAAGCTTTAGGGAAGAGGAGGAGGTCCGGCGCGCAACATGAGCTTCATCCGGAGGACGTCATGCCGAAGGGACGAAACTTCCATTGATCAGCCGTCGATTGCATCCGGGTACCGCGAAGTGCGGTGCGGCAAGTGCGCGCAGATGCCATAACGAACAAAAGAGAATGCTAATGGGAGGTGGATTTTATCTTGACAGACGCTATCCGCTTTCGCAAAAAGCGGATTACATTGGTCATGTTTGACGGGTTGGCCGAAAATGCTGGTCTGCAGTTGCAATTACATCACCGACAAAGAAATCCGCGAGGTCATCGTCGAGCTCCTCGATCAGGATTGCTGGCAGCTGATTGTTCCTGCCAAGGTCTATCATGCAATGGGCAAGCGCGGCCGGTGCTGTGGTTGCTTTCCCAACGTTGTCGACATCATCATCAAGACCACTGAGGAATATCACGCCCAGCGGCACTCGACGTCGGCCGAAGTTATTGATTATATGTCCCGCCTGAGACAATTCCATGAAGAAAACAGGAGAGCGG
>JAEWKX010000381.1 GCA_023393575.1 Pseudomonadota bacterium | reverse complement strand
CCGGCTCCAATTGCTTGCTGGCGACCTCTTCGGCATCGACCTCTTCGGTCGCGACCTGGTCTTCCTCCGTATTCGCCGCTTCCGGTTCGGCAGCCAGTTCGATCATGATTGCGGCGGGTGGGCCGTTGTCGGCCGGCGGCGCCGGTTCCTGCCGCAGCAGGACGGCGGCTGCGGAGATATGCGCCGTCAGCACCACCAGGGCAGCGCACGACCACAGCGCCAGCTCTCCGAGCCGGCCGGTGCGGCTGGGCCGGGGCGAGGTCGATGTCATGGGGTCGCCTCACTCGCCGGAGCTGCCGCCGCCGGCTGCTCTGCCGATGCAGCGGGTGCCGCGCCGGGCAGCGTCTCGAGCCCGACGAGGGCGATCTTCAGGTAACCGGCATCGCGCAGCAGGTTCATGACTTCCATGAACTGGCCATACTCGATCGCCTTGTCGGCGCGCAGGAAGATGCGCGTATCCTTGTTGCCCTGGGTAACCCGTTCCAAAGCCGCCGCCAGCTGCTCACGCTGAACCGGATCGTTGCCGAGATTGAGGCCGAGGTCTTCCTTCACGGTAAGGTAGAGCGGCTCGTCCGGCCGCTGTGCAGGCTGGGCGGACGAGGCGGGCAGGTCGACGTTCACGTCGACGGTCGCAAGCGGTGCCGCCACCATGAAGATGATGAGCAGCACCAGCATCACGTCGATGAAGGGGGTGACGTTGATCTCGTGATTTTCCGAGAGATCGTCACCGTGGTTTTCGCGGATGCCGCCGGCCATGGATCATTCTCCCGCCACGAGCGAGACGGGTGACTTGCGGCTGCCGGGCGGAACCTTCCGGAAGTCGAGGTCGCGGCTGACCAGTCGCTCGACGCCGGCCGCGGCATCCGCCAGCAGGTGACGATAACCGGTGATGGAGCGGGCGAAGACGTTGTAGATGACGACCGCCGGAATGGCTGCGACGAGGCCGATCGCAGTCGCCAGCAGCGCCTCGGCGATGCCGGGGGCGACGACGGCAAGGTTGGTGGTCTGCGATTCCGAAATGCCGATGAACGAGTTCATGATGCCCCAGACGGTGCCGAACAGCCCGACGAAGGGAGCGGTGGAGCCGATGGTGGCGAGCACGCCGGTGCCGCGCGACATGCGCCGGCCCGCATAGGATTCGATGCGCGAGAGGGCAGAAGCGACGCGCTCCTTCACGCCGCCGTTGTCGGCATGGTCGAGGGCCGCCTCCGAGAGGCGAACCTCGTCGGCTGCGGCGCGCAGCATCAGGGCGGCAGGCCCTCCGCGCTTGCCGAGGTCACCCACCGCATCGACAAGCGTCGCGGAATTCCGGATGATCTTCAGTGTCCGTCCCGCACGCGTGCGGGCACCGGCGAGTTCGAGCGTCTTGGCCAGCCAGACGGTCCAGGTGATGAGCGAGGCGAAGGCAAGGCCGATCATGACGCCCTTGACCACCCAGTCGGCGGCCATGAACATGCCCCAGGGCGACAGGTCGTGTGGAATATCGGAGCGCGCGCCGGCCGGGAGCGGGGGTTCCAGGTCCGTGGCGGGCTGTTCCGTGCTCGGCGCCGCATCACCGGTTACCGGTGCGGCAGCCGCGGGATCCGTGGGCGCCGCCGGGGCCTGTGGTGCGGCGGCCTGATCCGGTGCCGGCGGAACTGGTGGCGGTTGAACCCCGTTTTCGGGAACTGCCGGTTGAGCGGGTACGCTGGGCGAGGCCGTTTCCGCGGCGGCAGCCGGCTGCTGCAATGTCGGCTGCTGTGCAGCTTGCCCGGAAACAGGCAGCTGTGGTGCTGGTTGCGAAGCGTCAACAGGGCCCGAAGGAGCTGCCTGCGGAGCCGTGACCGGCTGTTGGGGGGCTTCCTGCCCGAAGGCTGCGCAAGGAGCGATCAGCAACAATCCTGCCAGGGCGGCGGAAGCGCGAAGAGAGAAGGCGGTACGGGCAGGTGCGGTCGACATGGCAGAGGTCTCCGGAATGCGAGCCTGATCGTGGGAGGACGACCCGGGCTCCGGAATTGAAGCCGGCTTTGTCCGGCCTTGTTCACGGCCTCTCGATAATAAACATGACTTTAGTTGGCAACAATTAAATCTTGAACTCGGCGATCAGATATTTTTTTCCGGGAGGCCCCGGCTCATCCCTGTGACGGTGAGAATTGCGCGATAAGTTCGTGACGCTCGCCGGGATAGGTCAGCCGCACCTGCGTGATATGCGCTTCGATGCTCCAGGTTCGCCGTTCTATCACCAGGCAGGCGGTGCCGGGAGCGAGATCGAGTGCGTCCGCGGTGCGCCTGTCGGCCGGAATGGCGCGGATGCGGTGTTCCGCGGCGCTCCAGGGCACCTGGCCGAGAAGCCAGCTCCCCGGCGGGTTGATGGAGAAATCCGCCGATGCGGCGCCCGGTACAGCGGTGAGGTTGATGAGCCGCTCCTCCAAGCAGAACGGCAGGCCGCCGGCCATGTGAAAGGCGGTGATTTCCAGAACGGGGGCTCCGTCGGAAAGGTCGAGCCGCGGCCGGTCGGTCTTCCGGAATGGCCGTTCGATGGACGAGATGAGGCGGTATTCGTAATCGAGCCCGAGTGCCTGCACCTCTCGGGGGATGTCGTGGATTTCCATGACCAGCGATTGTACCTGCGGTCTGGTCACGAAGCTGCCCGATCGCCGCCGACGCTCGATCAGACCCTTCTTCACCAGCTCGCTCAGCGCCTTGTTGACCGTCATCCGGGAGCAGCCATACTGCGCCGTCAGTTCGTGCTCGAAGGGAATCCGGTAACCCGGCGGCCATTCGCCGGAGAGGATGCGTCCTTCGACCTCGCCCAGGATCAGCTCATGCAGCGACTTTGCCTTGGCGTCGTCTGCCATGCCAGCCTCAGCCGTGCTCCGCCGCGACGAGCGCCTCGCTGCGGATTTCCTCGGTCAGCTTCAGCCTGAGCGCCGAAAACTCCGGGCTTGCCTTGACGGTGTAGAGGCGCGGATGCGGCAGGTCGACCGGCGTGATCGACTTGATGCGGCCCGGACGCGCCGTCATGGTGACCACGCGCGAGGCCATGAAGACGGCTTCCTCGATGTCGTGCGTGACGAAGACGACCGTCTTCTGTTCCCGCTCCCAGATGCCGAGCAGGAGTTCCTGCATCAGGCCGCGGGTCTGATTGTCGAGGGCGCCGAATGGCTCGTCCAGCAGCAGGATCTTCGGTCCGTTGGCGAGCGCGCGAGCGATCGCCGTCCGCTGCTGCATCCCGCCGGAGAGCTGCTTCGGCCAGTGATCCTGAAAGCCGTGCAGGCCGACCTTGTCGATATAGTTGTCGACGATCTCCCACATTTCGTTGGCGGGGACCCCGCGCTCCCGCAGGCCGAAGGCGACGTTCTCGCGGATGGTGAGCCAGGGAAACAGGGTATAGGACTGAAAGACCATGCCGCGATCCGCACCGGGGCCTTTGATCTCCTTGCCGTCCAGCGTCACGGTTCCCGTCGTGGGCCGGTCGAGTCCCGCGATGATCCGCAGGAGCGTGGATTTACCGCAGCCGGAGGGTCCGAGGATGGTGACGAAATCGTTCTTGGGAATTTCGAGGTCGGTGGGCTGCAGCGCTTGTACCGGCTGCCCTCCGCGAACGCCGGGAAAGGTTCGGCTCACGCCCTTGACGATGAGTTCACTCATGCGAGCCTCCAGGCGAAGAGCTTCCTGTTCAGGCTCTTGAATGCGAAATCGGATACGAGGCCGATCAGGCCGATGACGATGATGCCGAAGATGATCTGGCCGGTCGCCATCAGCGCCTGGCTGTTGATGATCATGTAGCCGATGCCGGAGGAGGCGCCGATCAGCTCGGCGACGATGACATAGGTCCAGGCCCACCCGAGAACCAGGCGCAGGATTTCGGCGATATCCGGCGCATTGGCGGGAATGAGCACCCGTCTGACGACACCTCGATCGCCGGCACCGAGCGTATAGGCTGCTTCGACGAGGTCACGCCGGGTGTTGGAAACCGAGACTGCGACCATGAGGATGATCTGGAAGACCGCGCCGATGAAGATGACGAGCAGCTTCTGCATTTCGCCTATGCCTGCCCACAGGATCAGGAGCGGCACGAAGGCCGAAGCAGGAAGATACCGGGCAAACGACACGAAGGGCTCGAGGAGCGCCTCGATCGGCTTGTAGGCGCCCATCGCGATCCCGAGCGGTACGGCCACGGCCGCAGCAAGCACGAAGCCGCCGACGACGCGCCAGACGGTCATGCCGATGTCGTTCAGGAAGCCCTGTTCCGTCAGCAGATAGATTCCGTCCCACAGCATGGTGAGCGGGTCGGCAAGGAAGGTGGGCGAGACGAAGCCGCCAAGCGTAGCCACGCCCCAGCCGGTGAAAAACAGGATGAAGAAAAGAATGCCGAGCAGGATGCGGGCCTGCGGGCCGATCGGTTCGAGAGGACGCATGCTGCTCCGGATTGTTGAGCCGGCGGAGTAAGCCCCGCCGGTACTGATGAATGCTATTCGATGAAGGAGGTGTCGACGATGGTCGAGAGATCAGGCTTCGATTTGATGATGCCGATTTCGAGCAGGAGATCGGCGGATTTCGCGGAGAAAGTCTTGAACTCGTCCCCGAAGAAAGCCTTGTTGGCGGCCTGATCCTGCCATTCGAGAAACTTGGCGGAAGCGCCGAAGGCTTCGGCTGATTGCTTTACGTCGGCACCCATGATGCCATAGGCTTTCTCCGGATCCGCCTTGATCAGCTCCAGAGCTTCGAAATAGCTGGTCGCGAACGCCTTGGCGGCTTCGGGGTTCTTCTCCAGGAAGTCCGGCGTGCAGCCGAAAGTGTCCATGACCGCCGGGTAGTCGAGCGTGGTGGCAAGGATCTTGCCCTGATCCGGAGCGGCACGAACGGTGGAGAGGTAGGGCTCGTAGGTCATGGCCGCGTCGTTTTGGCCGGCCACGAAGGCCTGGGCTGCCGGACCGGGCTCGAGGTTGACGACGTTGACGTCTTTCATCGTCATGCCGTTCTCCTTGAGGATCCAGGCAAGGAAGAAGTAGGGCGAGGTGCCGGGCGCCGAGGCCGCGATCGTCTTGCCCTTGAGGTCGGAAACGCTGGAGACATCATTGCGTACCGCAATGCCGTCAGCGCCGTGCGACTTGTCCAGTTGGAAGATCTGTTTGGAGGCCACGCCGTTGGCGTTCCATACGATCCATGTTTCCACGGTGGTGGCTGCGCACTGGATGTAGCCCGAGAGCAGTGCGAGGTGGCGGCTCGCCTGCGGGATTTTCTTGATGTCAACGTTCAGCCCGTGCTTCTCGAAGATGCCGGCTTCCTTGGCGAGCGTCAGGGGCGCAAACCCCGTCCAGCCGGACATGCCGATCGAGACCGCCGTCTCCGCGTGAGCGGCCGAAGACATCAACGCGGCGGCAAAGGCCGCCAATACCCAGTTGCTTTTCATGATCCGGACCCCTGTTGATTTATTATGAGGCAGGCAGACGATCTGCCTCCTGGAAGGCATAGTAGGCATGCGGCCGGTATTTTGTCTAGACAAAATGGCGGGCAGCTTTCCCGATCCTGATGAGAAAGAAGCCGGCGTCCCCTGCAGTATCGAGCGGGTCCTTGGTGTTCGGGAGCAGTGCGTCGAGAGGATGGAGCACGACGGGATCGCAGCCGCGCGTGTGGACCGTCAACATGCCCTCGCGGCACAGGAGCAGGCGAACGCCGTCCCACGGCGGAATGGAAGAAGCGCCGGCATGCCGCTCCACGGTGTGGAGGAAGACGCCGCGGCGGGTCATCACGTTGAGGTCGGTGACCGCTCCGTCGATCAGGCTTGCGGAGGTGGCCACGTCGGCGGGAAAGGAGAGGGGATCCGACTGCGCGTCGAGCAGGATGCGTTCATGCCCCTCTATATCGAGGCGAATTCCCGCTCCCGTCAAAACGGAAAGTGTGCGGTCGACACCGGGAAAGCCAGAAAACGGTCCGTCGGACGCAACCGTAGCCATGCTGACCCGCCAGCCGAATTCATCAAGTCCGGCATCTGGCGGATCGACGGCGATCTCCACTGTCTCGCCGCCCCCGTTCTTCCACGGCATGCGTCGGTGGTTGGCTGCACGGAGAACCTGCACAGGTTCAGTTCCCCAGGATGCCGGGAAGCCGCAATCCCTGCTCCCGGGCGCAGTCCACCGCGATCTCGAATCCGGCATCCGCATGCCGCATGACGCCGGTTGCCGGGTCGTTCCACAGCACGCGCTCGATGCGGCGGTCCGCATCCTCCGTGCCGGCGCAGCAGATGACCATGCCCGAATGCTGTGAAAAGCCCATGCCGACGCCGCCGCCGTGGTGCAGCGATACCCAGGTGGCGCCTGAGGCGGTATTGAGCAACGCATTGAGAAGCGGCCAGTCGGACACTGCGTCGGAACCGTCCTTCATCGCTTCCGTCTCGCGGTTGGGAGAGGCGACGGAGCCGGAGTCGAGATGGTCGCGACCGATGACGATCGGCGCCTTCAGCTCGCCGTTACGGACCATCTCGTTGAAGGCGAGGCCGAGCCGGTGGCGGTCGCCGAGACCCACCCAGCAGATCCGTGCCGGCAGGCCCTGGAAGGCGATGCGCTCCCGCGCCATGTCCAGCCAGTTGTGCAGGTGCGCATTGTCCGGCAGCAGTTCCTTCACCTTGGCGTCCGTCCGGTAGATGTCCTCAGGATCCCCGGAAAGTGCGACCCAGCGGAACGGCCCGATGCCGCGGCAGAACAGCGGACGGATATAGGCGGGCACGAAGCCGGGGAAATCGAACGCGTGTTCCAGCCCGTCGTCCTTGGCAACCTGCCGGATGTTGTTGCCGTAATCCAGCGTTGGAATGCCCATGTTCCAGAAGGCGAGCATCGCTTCCACGTGTTCACGCATGGAGCTGCGGGCGGCCTTCTCCACCGCTTTCGGGTCGCTTTCCCGCTTTGCCTTCCACTCACCGATCGTCCAGCCCCGAGGCAGGTAGCCGTTGATCGGGTCGTGGGCCGAGGTCTGGTCCGTGACCATATCGGGGCGGATGCCGCGCCTGACCATCTCCGGCAGGATCTCTGCCGCGTTGCCGAGAAGCCCGACGGACTTTGCCTCGCCGGCGGCGGTCCAGCGCTCGATCATCGCCATGGCCTCGTCGAGCG
>JAEWKX010000288.1 GCA_023393575.1 Pseudomonadota bacterium | reverse complement strand
CTTCATGGCAGCCGAGTAGCTGAAGCCTTCATGCGACGCGATCGGCCGGTTTACGACGCCCCACAGGTTCGGGCCAACCTTGTTGGCGCCGCCCTGATCGGCGGTGTGACAGCTCGCACACTTCTTGAAGGAGGACTCGCCGGCTGCCGCATCGGCACTGGCCAGGAGCGTTGCGACGGGAACTGCCGCCTCTTCCTCGGCAGCACCGGCTTCCCCGCCGGTTTCCGCAGCGACAATGGCGAAACCTTCCTGTTCAGGTGCTTCCGAGTGCCAGATGCCTTCAGACGCAATCGAAACCGTCATCATCACGAAAACGGTGGCAAGAAGGGATCCTACCGCCATGTTCACGTACGAGTTCATTTGCAAACGCTCCCTTGCAACCGCCGGGTATAGGCGGGCCATCTTGAAATCGCGCGGAACCTATGTCTTTTGCATTGTCGTTGCAACACGATTATACGGCGGCGCGTGAGACTTTTTGACACTGATCAAGCCGATTTTGAAGGTTCTTCATGCCCAACCCTGCTCATGACCGGGCCCTGGTTCTCATTCCGGCGCGGATGGCCTCCACCCGCCTGCCGGGAAAGCCCCTCGCCGACATCCACGGCCTGCCGATGATCGTTCAGGTGGCAAGACGCGCGCAGGAGGCGAATGTCGGTCGAATCATCGTGGCCGTCGACCACCATGCCATCCACGATGCGGTGGCATCGGCCGGCTTCGACGTGGTCATGACGAGAGAAGATCACCAATCCGGTTCCGACCGTATCTTCGAGGCGGTGCAGAAAGCAGATCCCGAAGGCCGTGCCGAGGTGATCGTGAACGTCCAGGGGGACCTGCCGACCATCGAACCGGAAGCCGTGAGGGCGGCGCTGCGCCCGCTGGACAATCCCGACGTCGATATCGCCACACTCACCGTCGAGATTACCGACGAACACGAAAAGACCAACCCTAACGTGGTGAAGGTCGTGGGCTCGCCGATCTCGGATACCCGGATGCGCGCGCTCTACTTCACGCGGGCTACCGCCCCCCACGGCAGAGGCCCCCTCTATCATCACATCGGGCTTTATGCCTACCGGCGGACGGCCCTCGAGCGCTTCGTCTCGCTCGGGCCCTCCGTCCTGGAAAAGCGGGAATCGCTGGAGCAATTGCGGGCACTCGAGGCCGGCATGCGCATCGACGTGGAGATCGTTGACTCGGTTCCACTCGGTGTCGATACTCCTGCCGATCTTGAAAAGGCCCGCGCGATCCTCGCCGGCCGCCCCTCCTGAGGCTCTCCTTCATGCCCCAGCCGACCAACAGGATCGCCTTCCAGGGCGATTTCGGCGCCAACTCGGACATGGCCTGCCGCGACATGTTCCCCGGGATGGAGCCGCTACCCTGCCCTACTTTCGAGGATGCTTTCGTCGCGCTGGAGAGCGGAGAGGCGGATCTCGCCATGATCCCCATCGAGAACACCATCGCCGGGCGGGTCGCGGACATCCACTACCTGCTGCCGGAATCGAGACTGCACATCATCGGCGAATATTTCATGCCGATCCGCTTCCAGCTGATGGCTCTGCCGGGTGTCACGCAGGAGGAGGTCCGCACCGTCCACAGCCATATCCACGCGCTGGGCCAGTGCCGCAAGATCATCCGCGCGAACGGATGGAAGGCCGTGGTGGCCGGCGACACGGCCGGCGCGGCCAAACTCGTCGCCGAGACCGGCGATCGATCCATGGCAGCACTCGCCCCGCGACTTGCGGCAGAACTCTACGGCCTCGAAATCCTTGCGGAAAACGTCGAGGACACCGAGAACAACGTGACCCGCTTCGTGGTACTGTCGCGCGACGAGAACTGGGCGAGACGGGATTCCCCATCCGAGATCATCGTCACCACCTTCGTCTTCAACGTTCGCAACATCCCGGCCGCCCTCTACAAGGCGATGGGAGGGTTTGCGACCAACGGCATCAACATGACGAAGCTGGAGAGCTACCAACTGGGGGGCAAGTTCGTCGCCACCCAGTTCTATGCCGACATCGAGGGTCATCCCGACGATCCGGCGGTGCGACGGGCCCTGGAGGAACTGCGCTTCTTCTCCGAGAAGGTCCGTATCCTCGGCGTCTACAAGGGCCATCCCATGCGCGGGACGCTGTCGACGTCCTGATCGCTATCTCCGCCAGTCGATCCAGTCGCGGATCAGGCGGTGCGCGATCGCGCCCCGGGGCGGCGCAAAAAAACCGTCGCCCGGCAAAGCCTCCAGCATCGTCTCGACCTCGCTGCGGGAAAACCAACGGCAGTCGGCGATCTCCTGCTCATCGATTCTGATCTCTATCGACGTCGCCTCCGCATAGCAGCCGATCATCAGTGAATGCGGCATTGGCCAGGGCTGGGACGCATGATAGCGCACCCGCCCGATCTCTATACCGGCCTCCTCGAAGGTCTCCCGTCGCACGGCATGCTCGATCGTCTCCCCGGGTTCGACGAAGCCGGCAAGGCACGAATACATTCCTTCCTGGAAATGATGGCTGCGGCCGAGCAGGCAGCGATCACCCTCCAGGTCGATGGTCAACATGATGGCGACGGGGTCCGTGCGCGGGAACGTCATGTGCTGGCAGGCGCTGCAGACGCGCCGGTAGCCCCCGATACGACCTTCCGTCGGCGCACCGCATTTGCCGCAGAAGCGGTTCGTGGCATTCCAGTGTATGAGGGCCGCCCCCTGCGCCGCCTCCCCGAGAAGCTCCTCGTCGAGAAGCCCGTCGCGGTAGAGGGCGCGCGTTTCGGTGGGCTTGTAATGCGCGGCAAGGTCTTCCGCCGGGATGCCGACCGGCACCGCGATCCTCGGCTCGCCGGTTTCGAGATAGCCGAGCAGCACCGCATTGTCGAAATCCGGCTTCAGCTCAGGCAATTCGTAGGCCGCGAAGAGCGGGTCGAGGATCTGGCCATCATGCTTCAGGATCAGCTTGCTGCCGGTAAACGCAAGGATATGCGCCCCTTCGACCGCAAGGGCCTTCTGCAGGCAGCCTTCCTCGCGATACTCGGACTGGCGGTCGAGCCTGTTTCCGGAGAAGGCTGTCAGGCTGCTGGGTTCGGGATGCGGACTATCGGTATCGAACAGGGAGGCGATCATCAGAGGGCTTCAACCAGGGACTTGAGGAACGTCTGCTTGGTATCGTCATGATAAGGTTCCGCCGTGCCGAAACCCCAGATAGGGCCCGGCCAGTTGGCGTCGCCCTCGGACCTTGCGACGATGTGGACGTGCAACTGGCCAACCACGTTGCCAAGTGCGCCGACATTGATCCTCCTGGCGCCGGTGACCGTCTTCAGCGCGGCCGCCACCGTATTGCTTTCAAAGGTCAGCAGGGTCTGGTCGAGCGGCGTCAGCTGGAAGATCTCGGTGATTGCGTCCCGCTGCGGCACCAACAGCAGCCAGGGCCAGCGGCTATCCTTCATCAGCCGAAGCTGGCACAGTCCAAGAACCGTCACCAGTTCCGACTCCCGTTCGAGCCTCTCGTCGAGCCTAAAGTCCTTCAACGGCGTTTCTCCCTGTCGTTCAAACTAACAGTTTTTTACAGGCTTGGCTTGCATTTGCGAACATTATTGCCGATATGTGCAGCGGGAGGTTGGTGGTGGACGAGCCACTCGCCAACCGGGTCAGGTCCGGAAGGAAGCAGCCCTAACGAGCCCGGCACGGGTCGCCGTGCCAGCCTCCCACCCTCTACCATCTTTGTCAGCTTCCGGTCCGGTCAAGAGGCTGGAACGGCCCGCGCAGGCTGGCAGGACTTATGAACGACACCGGGCCCACTTCCACCACATTTCCGCCGCCCGGCAGCGGCTACCGCGTGCTGGCGCGAAAATACCGGCCGAAGGACTTCTCCGACCTCATGGTCGGTCAGGAGCCGATGGTCCGCACCCTCACCAATGCATTCGAGACCGGCCGCATCGCGCAGGCCTACATGCTGACCGGCGTGCGGGGCGTCGGCAAGACCACGACCGCCCGCATCCTTGCCCGCGCGCTGAACTACAAGACCGGCGAGATCGACCGTCCTACCATTGACCTGCGCATTGCGGGCGAGCACTGCCAGGCGATCATGGAAGGTCGCCACGTCGACGTGATCGAGATGGATGCCGCCTCCCATACCGGCATCGACGACATCCGCGAGATCATCGAGCAGGTCCGCTACCGCCCCGTCTCGGCGCGCTACAAGGTCTACATCATAGACGAAGTGCACATGCTCTCGACGCAGGCCTTCAACGGCCTGTTGAAGACGCTGGAGGAGCCCCCGGAGCATGTGAAGTTCATCTTCGCGACCACCGAAATCCGAAAGGTGCCGATTACGGTCCTTTCCCGCTGCCAGCGCTTCGACCTGCGCAGGATCAGCGCGGCCGACCTCGTGCACCTGTTCGCCACCATCGCGGAGAAGGAAGGCATCGCGGCAGAGCCCGAGGCGCTGTCGATGATCGCGCGAGCCGCGGAAGGTTCGGCGCGCGACGGGCTGTCTCTGCTCGACCAGGCGATCGCGCATGGCGGCGGCCGGGTTGAGGCGGAGGCGGTGCGGGGCATGCTGGGCTTGGCCGACCGCGCCCGCATCGTCGATCTCTTCGAACACATCGTGCGGGGCGACGTGGCCGCCGCACTGGCGGAGTTCACGTCACAGTATGAAGCCGGCGCCAATCCCGTCGTGGTGCTTACCGACCTTGCGGACTTCACCCACCTCGTGACCCGCTTCAAGTACATTCCGGAGGCCGCGCAGGATCCGTCGCTGAGCGAGGTCGAGCGGCTTCGAGGACAGGAGTTTGCCGGGCGCGTCTCGGTCAGCACGCTCTCGCGGATCTGGCAGATGCTTCTCAAGGGCATCCCGGAAGCGGAGAATTCCTCGCGGCCCGCCGGCGCCGCAGAAATGGTGGTGATCCGCCTCACGCATGCGGCGCACCTGCCTGCCCCGGAGGACGCGGCACGCCGTCTGGCGGAACTCACGGACGGGCCTCCGCAGGGTGCACTCCCTGCCCCCAATAACGGCGCCGGCGGCATATCGGCCGCAGCCCCTTCCGGGATAACGGCCATGCGGAGTTCGCAGGTTGCCGCATCTCGCGTGCCCGGTGGCGGCACGACTGCAATGCTGCAAGCCGTTC
>JAEWKX010000258.1 GCA_023393575.1 Pseudomonadota bacterium | reverse complement strand
CACCATGTCCGATCCTCTCAAAGCTGCTGCCAGCTTTCTTGGCCGCATCAATACCCTCGCGCTTTGGAGCGCCGGCATCGGCCTGGTCCTGATGACCGCGTTCGTGGCGTGGCAAGTGTTCTGCCGCTACGTCCTCAACGACTCTCCCAGCTGGACGGAGCCCGGCGCTGTCATGCTGATGAGCTGGTTCATCTTCCTGGGCTCGGCGGTTGGCGTGAGAGAAAACTACCATCTCGGCTTCGACGTTCTGCTCTACGTGCTCCCCGACAGCGGCAAGAAATGGCTACGCATGATCTCTGACGTCGTTGCATTCGCCTTCGGCGTCGGCATGATCTGGTACGGCTGGCAGCTCATTCTGCTGACTTGGAACACGACACTGCCATCGCTCGGCATTTCAGGTGCCTGGGATTACGTGCCCCTGGTCGGCGGCGGCGTGCTGATCGTGCTGTTCACCTTGGAGCGGATCGTGCTGAGGCGCGCTGGTGCTCCCATTGACGATATTCTGGATGAGACGCCGCCTGCGGAAGTTGCGGCCGAACTCGACACCGCAAACGTGAAGGTCTGATGCTCATGGAATACTGGATCCTCTTTGGCGTCTTCACGCTTTTGATGCTGATCGGCACTCCAATTGCTTTCTGCCTTGGCGTCGCCAGCTTTGCTACCGTCGCCTATATCGGACTTCCCCCGCTCGTCGTTTTCCAACGGCTGAATTCCGGCATGAGCGTCTTTTCGATGCTCGCGATTCCCTTCTTTATCTATGCCGGCGACCTGATGGTTCGCGGCGGCATTGCCCAGAAGATCGTAGCGTTCGCGGCATCCCTCGTGGGCCACATTCGGGGCGGACTCGGTCAGGTCAATATCGTGACCGCAACGCTTTTCGGTGGCATTTCCGGTTCGGCAGTTGCCGAGGCAGCAGCCGTCGGCGGCTTGATGATCCCGCAAATGAAGGAACGTGGTTACGGCGCAGACTACGCAGTGAACGTGACCTCGATGGCTGCGTTGATAGCCTTGCTCCTGCCGCCCTCGCATAACATGATCATCTACTCCATCGCCGCGGGCGGGAAGATTTCCATTGCCGATCTTTTCACCGCAGGCGTTATCCCCGGCCTCCTGTTTGCGCTCGCATTGATGATCACTGCCTATTTCGTGGCGCGCAGCCGGGGGTACCCGGTGGAATCCTTTCCTGGTTTTCAGATCGCACTTCACCTTGGCGCAGTTGCCATCCCGGGCCTGCTGTTGATCGCCATCATCTTCGGCGGCGTCCGTTCGGGCATATTCACGGCAACTGAAAGCTCCTGCATCGCCGTCATCTATGCCCTGCTGATCACGGTCTTTGTCTACCGGCAGATGACGTGGGAAGGCTTCAAGCACGCCACGATGGGCGCCGTACGCACCACGGCGATGGTATTGCTCATCATCGGCATGGCAGCCGCCTTCTCGTGGCTGATGGCCTTCCTCAGGGTTCCCGCGGCGTTGATCGCCTGGATGAATACCATTTCGGACAATCCGCTGATCATATTGTTGCTTCTCAATGTCCTGATGCTCTTCCTGGGCACCTTCATGGACATGGGTCCGACGATCATCATCGCAACCCCTATCTTCCTGCCGGTTGCGCAGGCCTATGGCGTGGACCCGGTGCATTTCGGCGTCATCATGATCCTTAACTTCGGCATCGGCCTCAACACGCCGCCCGTGGGGGCCGTGCAGTTCGTCGCCTGCGCCGTTGGCAAGATCACCGTGTGGCAGGCGATGCGTTCAATCTGGCCTTTCTATCTGTCTGGGGTCATCGTACTGGGCCTCGTCACCTATGTCCCGGCCATCTCTCTGTGGCTGCCGAGCGTGTTCCGGTGAGTTCCATGCCAGCCGAACCCCAGGTCTCGCGGAAAGTCGAGCGGAAACCCAAGCTCTCCGAGCGCGTCGCAGCTATGCTCCGGTCCCAGATCGCAGCCGGCGAGATTCGTGCCGGCGAGAAGCTGCCGACGGAAAGCCAGCTCACCGGGACTTTCGGCGTCAGCCGCACGGTGGTGCGGGAGGCCGTTGCCAACCTCGCCGCCGACGGTCTGGTGGAGCCTCGGCAGGGAGCGGGCGTGTTCGTTTGCGAACGGCCGGCCATGGCCTTCGCGTCGATCACCCAAGAGATCGGTATGAAGATCTCGCACGCCCTGAACGTCATCGAGGTGCGGATGGGACTGGAGATCGAAAGCGCCGGCCTTGCCGCCATCCGGCGGAACGCCGCGCAGGAGGCGGCCATTCAGGAGGCCTTCTTCGAGTTCGACCGCCTGCTCTCGATTGGTGAGGCGACCGGCCGAAGCGACTTCACATTTCACCGGGCAATTGCCGCGGCGACCAACAATCCCTTCTACGTCGAGGTCCTCGATGCTCTCGGCGTTCGGGCGATCCCATGTGACATCACCTCGCCCTGGGGAACCGAAAGCGTGTTGTCGCGCGAATACCAGGTTATGCTGCAGCAGGAGCATCTCGCCATCCTGAAGGCGATTTCCGCAAACGACGCCGATGGCGCCCGCGCAGCGATGCGCGCCCACCTCAGCGAGAGCCAACAGCGATACCGTGAACGGCTGACAGACCAGCAGGCGGAATACCGCTTCGGATTCATGGCGGCTCGCTGAGCGCCCTTCACCCACCACCAGAGCGAGGATGCCATGACATCGAGCCACACAGACTATTCCATCCGCCAGGCTTTCGACCCGGAAACAGGCGCACGCATGGGTAGCGCCGAACTGCGCGCCAACTTCCATATCGGCGGTCTGTTCGTTCCCGGTCGTATCAACCTCACCTATACCCACTACGACCGCATGGTCGTGGGCGGCGCCACCCCGCAGGGATCGCCACTGGAGCTTGAGACGATAAAGCCTACCGGAACCCCGAACTTCCTCGACCGCCGGGAGATGATCGCCGTCAACATTGGCGGCAAGGGTTCGATTCTGGTAGATGGCGAGACTTTTGCGCTCGATAGCCGGGACATGCTCTATGTCGGCATGGGGAGCAAGGTTTCCTTCTCCTCGGACGACGCGTCCGCGCCCGCCAAGTTCTACCTTCTCAGCGCCCCGGCGCACCAGAAACACCCGACCAAGCTCATCCGCATCGGCGATGCGAAGCGTCTCGATCTCGGTAGCCAGGCCACCTCCAACGAGCGCTCCATCTTCCAGTTCATCCATGCGGAAGGTGCCAGGACGTGCCAGCTCGTGGTGGGCATGACGCAACTCGCCCCCGGCTCCGTCTGGAATACCATGCCCTGCCATGTCCATGACCGCCGCATGGAGGCATACCTCTACTTCGACCTGGCCGAGACGGCACGCGTGTTCCACTTCATGGGCGAGCCGACGGAAACGCGCCACGTCGTCATGGCGAACGAAGAGGCGGTCGTTTCACCGCCCTGGTCCATCCACTCCGGATGCGGCACCGCCAACTACGCCTTCATCTGGGCCATGGCTGGAGATAACGTCGATTATACCGATGTCGATGCCGTCCCCATGGAAACGCTGCGATAGGCGCGCTGGATCTGCGAGGTTTCGACATGACTGCAGCAAAGATCTTTTGCCGGAAGAGCGAGGGCGAATGGACCGATCTCGGCAGCGGCAACCGCCGCCGCGTCCTCCTGCATACCGTTGAACTCATGATGGTGGAGTTCGCGTTCGAGAAGGGTGGAATAGGCGCCCCCCACTCCCATCCTCACGTTCAGGCGAGCTACGTGGCGGCAGGACGCTTCGAGGTGACGGTTGGGGACAGGGTGGATGTACTGGCAGCCGGCGACGCCTTCATCGTCCCGTCGAACGTCGTCCACAGCGTGAAGGCGCTCGAGGAAGGTCGTCTCGTCGACTCCTTCACGCCCCATCGCGCCGACTTCTTGGCCTAGCACCGAAAGAAGGTCCCTGCCGCCGCTCGCGGCCGGGACCTTCCAGATCGGTGGCATCGACCTCGAAGTGCTCGAGGATGATGCCGACATTGCGTCGGTGCGCCTTGAAATAGATGTCGAAGGCATCTCCGAGCAACGGAACGGCGCCGACTGCCGCATCCACGGCGATATTCGTCAGCATGCGCGCCAGTTTTTCCGGCGGCAGTCCGAGTCTGCGTCCTTCGTTGACGATCGCAAGCCCAATGACGGCACCGCCGGCATCGCCAACAACGGGCAGCAGTCCGAGCAGGGAATCTGCGCCTATACGGATACCCGTGCCGGGAACGCGCAAAGCCGTATCCATGAGGCGCGCCAAGTTGTTCAGCCGGCGTAGGCGCCTGAGCAGTTCGACACGCTCGGAACCGAAATCCTTTCCCGCCCGCCAACTTGTTCGATCGTCCGCCATCGCTCCACGCTTTCAATGAACCTGCACCACTAGCGAACTGAAATGTCCGAGAGAGGCGACAGTTCCGTCTGTTCCGGAACAACGAGATCGGTTGCGAGTTGCTGACGTTCATCCAGTGGAGGAAACGATGGGTAGTGAACAAGCACCAACCGGAACGGGCAAGCAATCCGCTCGCGGCCTCGAGGAAAGCACCACGACGGAAGAGGAGCGGATCGAGCGCCAGAAAGGGTCCAACCTTGCCAAAGGCCCGGATCGTGTCGAAGAACGTTCCCGCAGTTCCGACGGCAGAAGCGCCGGCGAAAAGCAGCAGGACTAGGATCGCAGGCCGGTAGGCTGGCACCGGTACGAGGTGCTGGTTTTCACTTTCGATCTCGTCCATGATACGGCCTTTCGTTGCGAAGCCAAACGAAAGGCCGCTTATGTTCCTTACTCCTCGGCAGGCAGAGATCGTCGAACTTGCCAAAGTTCAAGGCCGCATCCTCGTGGAGGACCTTGCGACGCGCTTTTCGGTGTCGGCGCAAACGATCCGCAAGGACCTGAACGATCTGTGTGATCGGCAATTTCTCAACCGCATCCACGGCGGGGCCACTTTTCCGAGCTCCACCGAGAATATGCAGTATGAGGCTCGCCGGAAGATCGCGGCCCATGAAAAGCAGGCAATCGGACTGGCGGCGGGCGGGCTCATCCCGAACAATGCGTCTCTTTTCATCAATATCGGCACGACCACCGAGGCCGTAGGCGAGGCGCTGACCGACCATCAGGAGATGATGGTCATCACCAACAACATTAATGTCGCCAATCGCTTGCGGATACTTCCGTCCATCGAGGTAATCATCGCGGGCGGCGTCGTGCGCGGCTCCGACGGCGGCGTCGTGGGTGAGGCGGCCGTCGATTTCATTCGTCAGTTCAAGGTCGATTTTGCCGTGATCGGCGCCTCCGCTATCGATGCGGACGGAGCCCTGCTCGATTTCGATTTCCGCGAGGTGAAAGTCGCACAGGCAATCATCGCCAACGCCCGACACGTTATCCTCGTCGCCGACTCCACGAAATTCGAACGGACCGCCCCGGTTCGCATCGCCCAGATCACGCAAGTGAAGACTTTCATTACCGACAACTGTCCACTCCCTTCCCTGCGCCGTCTCTGCCAGGAAAATGGCGTCGAGCTTATCGAGACCAACCCGACAAACTAGTCCCGGAACGTTTCATTTGACATTCGATTGAACTTCATATGAACTGAGTTTACTTTCGATATCAGTTTTCCCTCGCTATTGCCCGAAATACTGGAACCTCATGTGACCGACCCGGAATTCGATATCTTCGTGATCGGCGGCGGCATCAACGGATGCGGCGTCGCACGTGACGCGGCTGGGCGGGGCCACAAGGTCGCCCTCGCCGAGATGAAGGATTTCGGAGCTGGCACTTCCTCCGGGTCCACCAAACTGATCCACGGGGGCCTCCGTTACCTCGAACACTACGAGTTCCGCCTTGTCCGCGAAGCGCTGATGGAGCGCGAAGTGCTGTGGGCGATGGCGCCCCACATCATCTGGCCGATGCGCTTCGTCCTGCCCTTCCACAAGGGAGGGGTGCGTCCCGCCTGGCTGATCCGCCTCGGCCTCTTCCTCTACGACCACCTTGGCGGCCGCAAGCTGCTTCCCGCAACCAGGAGCCTCGACATGAGGCGCGATCCGGCGGGAAAGCCGCTGAAGCCGCTCTTCACCAAGGCATTCGAATACTCCGACGGCTGGGTCGACGATGCCCGGCTGGTCGTTCTCAACGCACGGGATGCGGCAGATCGCGGTGCGCTGGTCCTCGCCCGCACGAAAGTCGTCGCGGCGCGGCCTGAAAACGGCGCCTGGGTCATCACGGTGGAGAATGGCGATACGGCCGCGAGGCGCACGCTGACGGCACGCATGCTCGTCAATGCTGCGGGTCCCTGGGTTGATCAGGTGCTGTCGGGCGTGTTCGGATACAACGAACGCCGGAACGTGCGGCTCGTACAGGGTAGCCACATCGTCGTGAAGAAGAAGTTCGCCGATCCTCGCGCCTATTTCTTCCAGAATCCGGACAACCGCATCATCTTCGCCATTCCCTACGAGCAGGACTACACGCTGATCGGTACCACCGATCGCGATTTTCACGGGGACCCGGCGAACGTCAGGATCAGTTCCGACGAAATCGACTACCTTTGTGCCGCAGCAACCGAATATTTTGTCGAGCCAGTGACACGGCATGATATCGTATGGACCTATTCCGCCGTTCGGCCCCTTTATGACGATGGCGCGTCGAAAGCACAGGAAGCTACCAGGGACTACGTCCTGAAGGTGGAGGATATTGAAGATGCCCCAATCCTCAACATTTTCGGTGGCAAGCTGACAACCTAGCGCAGGCTCGCGGAGCACGCGCTCGAAAAGATCGGCGACCGGATCGGCAGGCGGGGTTCCGCATGGACCGGCGGAAGTCACCTGCCCGGCGGCGACTTTCCTGTCCAAGACTACGAGAAACAGGTTCGCCGGCTTTCCTCGGCCTATCCCTTCCTTGACCGGCCCCATGCGGAGCGCCTCGTCCGGGCCTACGGAACGGCAGCTTTCGATCTGCTGGGACAGGCAAGATTCGCAAGTGACCTCGGACAGCACTTCGGAGGCGATCTCTACGGCATCGAGGTAGATTGGCTGATGGCCCGCGAATGGGCGGACCGAGCAGAAGACGTGTTGTGGCGCAGGACCAAGCAGGGTCTGCGCCTTTCTGCAGAACAGGTGAATGCATTGGAGGAATACATGGCTGCTGTGCCGGCGGCATCTGTCGGCTAGCCGCATGTGGTCCCCGCGGAGGAGGAGGCCCGGGAGCCGTAATGCTAGAACTGCGAAGCGTCGAGAAAGTGGTGGCGGGTGAATACCACGTTCATCCGACCAACCTTGCGCTTGAACGGGGAACGTTGAACGTCCTCTTGGGACCGACGCTTTCCGGCAAGACGTCGCTCATGCGCCTGATGGCGGGCCTCGACAAGCCCACCGGCGGCTCCATCCATTTCGACGGCAAGGATGTGACGGGCGTTCGCGTGCAGGACCGCAACGTGGCGATGGTCTACCAGCAGTTCATCAACTACCCGGCGATGACCGTCTACGAGAACATCGCTTCGCCGATGCGGATCGCCGGAAAGGACAAAGCCGCGATCGACCGCGGGGTGCGGCACGCGGCCGACCTGTTGAAGCTCACGCCCTATCTGGATCGCACGCCACTCAACCTGTCCGGCGGCCAGCAGCAGCGGACAGCGCTTGCGCGGGCGCTCGTGAAAAACGCGAGCCTCGTCCTGCTCGACGAACCGCTCGCCAATCTGGACTACAAGCTGCGCGAGGAACTGCGCCTGGAACTCCCGAAGATCTTTGCAGAGTCGGGTACCATCTTCGTCTACGCGACGACAGAGCCGACGGAGGCGCTGCTGTTGGGCGGCAACACCGCCACCCTCAGCGAGGGAAAGATCACGCAGTTCGGCCGGACCATCGACGTCTACCGCCGCCCCGCGGACCTTCTGACGGCGAGAACCTTTGCCGATCCGCCTCTCAACACGATCGAGGTCAGGAAGTCGGGAGCGGGTTTCATGGACCAAGAACGTGAGGTAATCGCCGTACCGCCCCACCTGTCCTCCGTCCCGGATGGACCGCTGACGATCGCCTTCCAGCCCCACCACCTGTCCCTGCGTGCCCCTACCGATGCTGCAACACGCCTGCCGGTCACCACGCTGGTCTCCGAAATCGGCGGCTCGGAAAGCTTCATCCACGTGGACTTCCTCGGAAATCGCTGGGTCCTTCTGGAGCACGGGGTCCACGAGATCGAGCCGGACCGGCAGATCGACATCTTTCTCGACAGCCGCCACGTGATGGCTTTCGGAGCGGATGGCAGGGCGCTCGGCAATTCCAGGGAGGAAGCGTAGCGATGGCACGGATCACCCTCGACCACATCCGGCACGCCTACGGCCCAAAGCCGTCCACGGAGAAGGACTACGCGCTGAAGGAGGTCCATCACCAGTGGGAAGACGGCGGCGCCTATGCTCTTCTCGGCCCGTCGGGCTGCGGCAAGACCACCTTGCTCAACATCATCTCCGGACTGCTGACTCCCTCCGAGGGACGGATCCTGTTCGACGGCCACGACGTCACCCATCTTCCCACGGAGAGCCGCAATATCGCGCAGGTCTTCCAGTTCCCCGTGATCTACGACACCATGACGGTCTACGACAACCTCGCCTTCCCGCTGCGAAACCGCAAGGTGCCGGAAGCCGAGGTCGACCGCCGGGTACGCGAGACGCTCGCCATGATCGATCTGGCGGATTGGGCCGATCGCAGGGCACGCGGCCTGACGGCGGACCAGAAGCAGAAGATTTCGCTCGGCCGCGGCCTCGTGCGCAGCGATGTCAATGCGATCCTGTTCGACGAGCCACTGACGGTGATCGACCCGCATATGAAATGGGTACTGCGTTCGCAATTGAAGCGCCTGCATCAGAAGTTCGGCCATACGATGGTCTATGTGACCCATGACCAGACGGAAGCATTGACCTTCGCCGACAAGGTGGTGGTGATGTACGAGGGCGAGATCGTGCAGATCGGCACACCGGTCGAGCTGTTCGAGAAACCCCGGCATACCTTCGTTGGATACTTCATCGGATCGCCGGGCATGAACCTGTTGCCGGCAGAGCTGGCGGGAGCTTCCGCAATCGTGGGCGGCCGGAGGATCCCGCTCGTTTCCGGCCCAACCGTTTCGCCGGGCGCCACCGTGGAACTCGGCATCCGTCCGGAATTTGTCCGCATCGGCCGGGAAGGTCTGCCCATACAGGTTACCAAGGTGGAGGATGTCGGCCGCCAGAAGATCGTCCGTGCCTTGTTTGAGGGTGCCCCCCTCGCCGCTGTCGTCGCCGAAGACGATGAGATCCCCGAGGAACCGCATGTCGTCTTCGAGCCGCATGCGATCAACATCTACGCAAATTCCTGGCGCGTCGAGACGGGAGGCTGACCATGGAGAAGACGTGGAACAACAAGGCCTGGTTCCTGGTACTGCCGGTACTGGTTCTCGTCGCCTTCTCGGCCATCGTGCCGCTGATGACGGTCGTGAACTACTCGGTCCAGGATACCTTCGGCAACAACGAGTTCTTCTGGGCCGGCATCGACTGGTTCAAGGATATCCTGCACTCCGGCCGCTTCTGGGATGCGCTCGGTCGCAACCTGATCTTCTCCCTCGTGGTTCTCGCCATCCAGATCCCGCTCGGCATCTTCATCGCGTTGAACATGCCGAAGCACGGCATCGGTGTTCCCGTCTGCCTCGTGCTCATGGCGTTGCCTCTGCTCATCCCCTGGAATGTGGTCGGCACGATCTGGCAGGTCTTCGGGCGGGTCGACATAGGCTTTCTCGGCCATTACCTGCGCGTGCTCGGTGTCGATTACAACTACACGCAGGATCCGGTGGACGCTTGGGCCACCGTCATCATCATGGATGTCTGGCACTGGACGAGCCTCGT
>JAEWKX010000186.1 GCA_023393575.1 Pseudomonadota bacterium | reverse complement strand
TCTCGTGGGCATTCTGGAACCTGCGGCCCTTGAAGTTCGGCATCGGGTTGGTCTTGCGCCAGACGATGTCGTTGAGGAGCCAGAAATTCAGATCCTGCAACATGGCCCCGACGCGGAAGATGTTGTGGTAGGAGCCGATCACCCAGATGGTGCCGTTCGGCTTCAGCACGCGGCGGCAGGCGAGCAGCCAGGCACGGGTGAAGGCGTCATAGGCCTCGAACGAAGCAAACTGGTCCCACTCGTCATCGACCGCGTCGACCAGGGACTGGTCCGGCCGGTGAAGCGTGCCGCCGAGTTGCAGGTTGTACGGAGGATCGGCAAAGATCGCGTCGACCGAATGATCGGGCAGCGCCTCGAGTGCGGCGACGCAATCGCCCTTGATGATGGAATTGAGCCAGGTGCCGGGCCGACCCTGCTGACGCAGATCGGCAAGCGGAAGGACTGCTGCCATGGGATACTCGCTGTTACGCTTACTCGGTACTTTTACACACCGTTATGGTTACCCATGTTGGTTACCAAAGCCTGAAGCACTGCTGCGATTTCGGGAATTTTTCGGGATATGGAAACAAAGCCGCGTCTGCAGTAGATTAGTCGGCATGAAGAGAAGCGAGGCGATCGAGAAGCTGAAGGCGCAGGCCGACGCCATACGGGCGCGAGGCGCGACCTCGCTTTATCTTTTCGGATCGGTTGCTCGGGACGAGGCGGGTGACATGAGCGACCTCGACTTGTTCATCGACTATGATCCTGCGAGCCGCTTCAACGCCTTCGATCTTGTAGGCATCAAGCTTTTCCTCGAAGACGAACTCCAGCGTCCCGTGGACATCACAACGCGCGACAGCCTCCATCCCATGCTGAAAGACAGGATCGAGACCAGTGCCCTCCAGGTGTTTTAATGCGAGGGAAGTCCGTCATTTCATCGCAGATATCCTGGAAGCCACCGCCATCGTAGATGAGGCAGTCGAGGGCAAGTCACACTGGAGGAATACCAGAAAGACAGTATCCTTCGGCTCGCGGTGGAGCGGGCCATCGAGATCGTTTCCGAGGCAAGCCGCAGAGTTCCGGATGACCTGCTGGCAGTGCGCCCGGAAATCGATTGGAAGAAGGTCCGCGGCATCGGGTATGTTCTGAGACATGAGCATCATGGCTTGTCGGACAAGATCATCTGGGGCGTCGTGACCGACGAGCTTCCAAAGCTACGGATGGCCATGGAAGCCATCAGCGAGGCGCTCGCGAAACGTTGATCACCCCGCATGCACAGCCCTGCTGTCCTGCGGCGCCTCCTCACGCTCGAACATGCCGTAGTCGCGCAGGACATGGCGGATCCTGAGGCGGTAGTCGGCGAAGACGCCGTTCCGTCCGGCCCGTTGCGCGGCACGATGCGCCTCCAGGTTCCGCCACTGGCGCACCGCCTCCTCGTCGCGCCAGAAGGACAGGGAGAGCAACTTGCCGCGCAGCGTCAGGCTCTCGAACCGCTCGATCGAGATGAAGCCGTCGATCTTCTCCAGGTCCGAACGCAGCTCTCCCGCAAGATCCAGGTATCTGTGGCGCTCGCCCATGTAGGGCAGGACCTCGAAAATGACGGCGATCACGACGTCACCCGAGGGCTGTGAGGCAGGGACACGTTCCTCAGGAAAATCCGGTCTTCCCGCAGGACGAAGCGCTCGCGCCTTGCAAATTCATAGTTTTCCTGCCCTGCCGGGTCCCGGGCGAGGCGTTCCCGATAGGCTTCATAGGCGGCAAGGCTTTCAATATTGTAGACGCCGTAGGCCGTCGTTGCGGACCCTTCATGCGGGCCGAAGTAACCGACGAGGTCAGCCCCGCAGCGCGGAATAGCCTGGCCCCAGTTGCGGGCGTATTCGGTAAAGGCATCTTTCCGGAACGGGTCGATCTCGTAGCGGATAAAGCAGGTGATCATGGATATCTCCTCATGTGACCGAAGCAGGATAGCGCCTTGCCTTCCGCAGATGCTTCGGCTAGCGTCGAAGTATGAAGGAAGGTCCGGACATCGCCCGCATCGGCACGCTCATCGGCGACCCTGCCCGCGCCAACATGCTGACCGCGCTGATGGGCGGGCAGGCGTTGACGGCGACGGAACTTGCCCAGGCCGCCGGCGTGACGCTGCAGACGGCGAGTTCGCACCTGTCGAAGCTGGAAGATGGCGGCCTGGTGTCCCAGCGCAAGCAGGGGCGGCACCGCTATTTCGCGCTGGCTGACACAGCGACGGGAACGCTGCTCGAGGCCATCATGGGCTTTGCCGCCAGCCGCGGCCACCTGCGCCATCGGCCCGGCCCGAAGGATCCGGCGCTCCGGAAGGCGCGGGTATGCTACGATCATCTCGCCGGCGATTACGGCGTGCGCATGCTCGACAGCCTTATGCGCCGCGGAACCATCGTCGGCGGCGACAATGACCTGAGGCTCACCGAACAGGGCCGCTCCGATCTGCGCGCGATCGGCATCGACCTGGATGGGTTGTCCTCGTCGCGGCGGCCGCTCTGCAAGTCCTGCCTGGACTGGAGCGAACGCCGCTCGCATCTCGCAGGCACTCTCGGGAAGGCGCTTCTCTCCCGCTTCCTCGACCAGGGCTGGGCGCAGCGCAGCGCCGACAGCCGGGCGATACATTTCACGAGCGCGGGCGAAAGCCAATTTCTCGCCCTCTTTCCGTTGGAATAGACAATCCCCACATTGTGGCAGGCGCTCTGGTGATGTAGAGCGCCCTCGTCCTCCCCGGTATCAAGAGTTTTCCATCATGAGCGGTTTCGACCTCATCATCTTCGATTGCGACGGCGTGCTCGTCGATTCGGAAATCATCGCGGCCCAGGTCGAGTCGCGGCTGCTGACCGACGCCGGATACCCCATAAGCGTCGAGGAAATCGGCGAGCGCTTCGCCGGGATGACGTGGCGCAACATTCTTCTGCAGGTCGAGAAAGAAGTCGACATCCCGCTCTCCGCCTCACTGATCGACAAATCCGAAAAGCTTCTCGATGCGCGGCTGGCGCGGGACGTGAAGATCATCGAAGGCGTGAAGTTCGCGCTGGCGCGACTGCCGACACAGCGCTGCATCTGCTCGAACTCCAGCATCCACCGCCTGGACATGATGCTCGAGAAGGTCGGGCTGAAACCCTATTTCGCGCCGCACATCTTCTCGGCGAAGGATCTCGGGGCTGACCGGGTCAAACCGAAGCCGGACATCTTCCTGCATGCGGCGGAGCAACTCGGCGTGAAACCGTCGAACGTACTGGTGATCGAGGATTCGGTTCACGGCATCCATGGCGCCCGGGCCGCGGGCATGCGTGTCGTCGGCTTCACGGGCGCGTCGCATACCTATCCGAGCCACGCCGACCGGCTGACCGATGCCGGCGCGGAAACGGTGATCTCGCGGATGACGGACCTGCCGGCGGTGACGGCGGCGCTCACCGAATGGGCTGGAGCGGTCTAAACAGAACCTGGACGATCGAGCGAGCTAGAAATCGACCGTGAGCCGGGCATGCGCGGCATGCGATGTCAGGCCATCCCCGAACTCGCCGGCATAGCTCACATTCAGCCGCGCCATCTTTGAAAGCCGGACGGTAACGCCAGCTTCGGCCACGGCGGCGTCCTGCGGCTGGCTGATGCCCCCGATCACGAACGGGCTTCCGCCGGCAAAGGCAAACCGGGTGACGGGCGCACGGTGGCCAAAGACGTGGCGCCAGCCAAGGAGGCCATAGGCCGTGACCGGCAGTTCAGCGAACGGCATGTCGGCCGACCAACGAAAGCCCATGGTCGAAACCGTGACATCCTGGGAAGAAGAGCCTGCCGATAGGGCCGCCGCACCGCCCTCTTCCCGGAAACCATCCGTGTCGAGATGGATGTAGGCCAGGCTGGCGAAGGGCGCCACTTCAATGGGCCTCATTGCCATGGTCCACGAAATATCCCCGAACACCTGGGTCGTCGCGCCCGCATAATCCGCAGCAACCCGGTCGGCGAAGCTGCCGAAGGATATGCTGCGGGTGGTGGAGATGTCGTTGCGGGAATGAATGACGCCTGCCGTCAGATCCAGCGGGCCGAAGTCGCCGGCGGCATACATGCCCATGTGGTAGGATTCAGCATCAGCCTGGGGACCGGCATCGAGCTTGCTGTAGCCCAGCACGCCACCCAGCCGCCACCGATCTCCGACAGCGGTATCGGCACCGACGACGATGCCGGCGGTATTGCTGTCCATGGCGATGGCATTCCCGTCCCCCGAGAGGTGGCCCGAGGCCAGGTAGCCTTGCATCCAGAAGGCGGCTCCTTCAGCTTCAACAATATCGATGCCGCCTGCCATCCGCATCCTGTCGGCCATCGCCTCGCGGGGCAAGCGGCTATCCCGCAGCAGCGCGCTTTGCAGGGAGGCGTGCTCTACGCCCGACAACTGGGAGAAGGCGCTTCGGGCCGTTTCAGCGTTCAACGGGAGGATTGCGGAGAAGATCGGGCTCGCGGGGCCCAGTGCCTCGACCGCATCTGCCGCGGCCCGTTCGTTGGGCGTCGTGGCGGCATCCGAAAAGGGGACGTCGTTGCGGTAGAGCCCAAGCTCGACACTGCTCGGTCCGTAGCTGAGCACGGGGGACAGGAACACCAGGTCTGTCCTCACCTCATCGACGACGCCAGCGACGCTGGCGGCACTCAGGATCGTATAGTCGGTATTCAGGCCATAGGGGCCGTTGCCGGGATCGATCTCCAGCACGCCGCCGTCGATGATCAGCGCGCCGGACACGTCCACGCGATCGGAACCACCCATGCCGTCGGTATCGACTTGATATGTCGATCCCGACCGGAAGACCAGGTCACCGTTGACGGCAACCACCTGGATGCCCGGACCTGGGGCAAGCCTGCCGCCGGAATTCATGGTGAGGGCGCCCGTGGAGCCGCTTCCGGTGAGGAGGCCTCCGTCGAAGACGTCGACCGCGCCGGCGATGAATCCGTCATTGATGAGGATACCGCCCGCGATCGTCGCTGGTCCGCCGATGGTGCCCGTGTTGGAGAAGCTGCCTGCGGTGTTGACCAGGGAGGCGACGGTCCCGTCGTTGGAAACTGTGCCGGCATTCGTGACAGCACCGGCCGTGGCTCCGCTGTTGTTGGTGAAGGTGCCGCCCGAGGCGGTGTCGACATCGGCAAGGGCGGCATTGTTGACGACGGTTCCGCCCGCTACCGTCGTGCCACCCGACACGACACCACCGCCGTTGTTGGTAAAAGTGCCGCCCGTATTCTCCAGGGACGCCATGGTTCCCGCATTGGAGGCGTTGCCAGCGTTTCGGACAGCCCCTGCCGTTGCTCCGCTGTTGTTCACGAAAATGGCTGCCGCCGCGACATCCGCATCGGTGATGACGAAGTTGTTGGTCACGCTTCCACCGGCAACGACCGTGGCGCCGCTGATGGTTCCGCCTGCGTTGTTCACGAAATTGCCGGCATTGTTGGTCAGCGAGGCAATCGTTCCGGCGTTGGATGACGTACCGGCGTTCGTAACCGCGCCCGCGGTTCCAAATGTCGCGTTGGTGAAAGTACCCCCCGGGCCCACCTCGACGCGGTTCATGGAAGCGTTGTTCGTCACGCTGCCGCCCGTGACGGCCGCCGTCCCCGTCACCTGACCGCCGGAATTGTTGGTAAAGTTTCCGGCGGTATTGTGGAGCGAAGCTATCGTGCCCGCATTCGTCACCGTTCCGGAACTGGTGACCGCTCCCGCCGTGGCCCCGGTGTTGTTGACGAGGGTCGCACCCGCTGCAACATCGGCCGCGGTCATGACGAAGTTGTTCGTGACCGTGCCGCCGACCACCGTCGCGGTGCCGCTGATGGTGCCGCCGGAGTTGTTGGTGAAGTTCCCCGAGGTATTCGTCAGCGACGCGATCGTGCCGGCGTTGGAGCCGGTCCCGGCATTGGTAACCGCGCCTGCCGTTCCGGTGGTATTGTTCGTGAACGTCCCCCCGCCGGAGACGTCGACGCGATCCATCTGGCCGTTGTTGGTCAGCGCTGTCGCCGATCCGACAGTCGCGCTGCCCAGGTCGCCGTTGACCGTCACGTCGCCACTGTTCAGCGCCAGATGACCGTTCAGGACGCCATCGATGGAGAGGTTGCCGCCACCCATCTCCAGGTCGGAGTTCAGCACGCCGCCCGAGTTGATGCTTATCGTGCCGGAACTGAGGACGCTACCGCCGGTCGCCGTGAGGTCCCCGGTGTTGGTAATGGTGACATTGCCGCCACTGACATCGAGTTCGGTGATGACGAAATTGGCGGTTACCTGCGGGGACCCGCTGGCGACTGAAGCGGTATCCGCTGCACCGGGCAAGTCCGGCGTCCAGTTTGCGCCATTGCCGAACTCGTTGTCCGCACTGCCGGTCCACACCGACTGCGCCAGGGCGTGCCCCGCAAGCGCGATCGTGGCCAAGGCCGTACAAAGCCTGAGGCGCAATGAGAATGCCGGAAGCTGCGGCTTGTCCATGATTGCTCCGACGCAAGCGGGGCCCCTGAAGCGGCTTTGCTAACTATCGGTAATCAAGCATACTTAACGAAACGCTAATTTTCGAGTTTGCCGGCCGGGACCGGTCGTCAGCTGGAGCGCTTCGAGGACCCGACGTCGAAACCAAGGCGCACACGCGTGAAGCGGGAAGCGCCGCCGGGCGCATTCGGGATCTGCACATCCGCCTTGTTGAAGACGAACTGCGTTCCTCCCGTCGGAAGCTCCACCGGGAAACCGACGGTCTGCGAATAGATGACGTTGTCCCCGTCGACGACTTCCACCAGGACGGGGAGATTGACCTGGCCTGCGGTTACGGCCGGACCGGCCACGATGCGGCCCTGGGCGACGACGTTGATGGTGATCGTCGTCTCGTTGGCGGTGCAGGCTCGCGTCGCGTCGGCGAGCGAAGCCTGGTACATCAGCTTCTCCGGATTGTCCTGTCCGCCCCGCACATAAGCGCGATGGATTGCGGTTTCCTCGCGCATCACCACCGACGGGCAGAAGGCCTGCACGACCGGTGTCACGTCCTGCTGTGCCGTCGCGGCCGGGGCAGCTCCCGCCAGGCCGGATGTCGGAGAGGACAAATTGCAGCCGGCAAGCACGGCCAGGAGGGATGCCGACAAAAGACTGCGCGCTGTTGTACCAACCACTGGACTCGATCCTCTCAATACCGTTCCACCCCGCATCCGAAGCGCCGAAAGATACCGCCCTTCGGCCTTTCGCGGCCCATTTTCCTGGTCTATATCAGCGGCGCGAACAAAAATCGATTGGGGATTGAAGGTCGTCGAATACATATCTACCCGCGGGGAAGCGCCGGTTCTCGGCTTCCGCGATGCGCTTCTCGCAGGTCTTGCGCGCGACGGCGGCCTCTACGTGCCGCGCGAATGGCCGGTGCTGTCGAAGCGCGACATCCGCTCGCTGCGCGGCAAACGCTACCAGGACGTGGCTTTCGCGATCCTGCAGCGCTTCACTGGCGACGAGATCGCCGAAGACGATTTGCGCCAGATGATCGAGGACGCCTATGCGACCTTCCGGCACCCCGCCGTCGCGCCTCTCGTACAGACGGGTCCCAACGATTTCGTGCTCGAGCTCTTTCATGGCT
>JAEWKX010000116.1 GCA_023393575.1 Pseudomonadota bacterium | reverse complement strand
CGTCCAGTGAGGGCTGGGGCAGCTTTCCAGTCCGCTCTTTGGTCTTCTGGCTCCTTCGGCCGATACATTCCAAGCTCCAACCGAAAAGTTTCGTGGGGAGAGACCGCGGTGCGCCAAGCTGAACCTGATGGATAGGCGAACGGTGTGAAGTTTAAGTTAATGGAAGTCGGACAGGAGGCGGCTCCAGCTCTCGGAAGCAAGCCCCCCGACATAGATGTCACCGGTCGCGGCTGCCCGGCGGATGTCGTCGTGGCGGCTCACCATGCAGAAGTAGCCGCGGTGGCTGAAGTGCATCCTTCGGCTGCGCATCAGGGCGTTCATCAGAAACGGCTGGGACATTCCGCGGGCGGCAACATGGCCTTCGCGATCGAGCTCGTGGAGCATGTGAGATACAACTTCGGTCTCACGGCCTTCCGAGGCAGGCACGTCCAGGACCTCCGCCGTTCCCCCGGGATTGCGGAAATACAGCATGCAGCCGACGTCCTGACCCGCGGCGTCCGAGATGACCCGGCACTGCAGTTCGCCAAGGGTCCTGTTCAATCGTGCGCCTTCCATCAGCCAACGGACCTCTTCGGTAGTCCAGGCGGGCCGCAACCAGAACCGTGCCGTCATTTCGTCGGCGTATCGACAGAAGTCGGAACTCGTTGCGTTGCGGGAGCGCAATCCGCTCACGGGCTGCGCCGTGAAGGCCGGGAGGCGGGACCGGACCACTCCATCGATGAGGCGAACGGGCAGGGAGGATGCCATGCCCCGGAGCCACGTGACTTTCGCACCTGCCTTTTCCAAACAGGAGCCGATCGGTCGGAACGTACGGCGCCATTCGAGGCTCTGAACAGGCAGCATCATTCCGCCGCCGGTCGTCCAGTGGTCGGCGCTTACGGGCGATGCGTTGTCCGAGAAGCAGAAATCCGGCTGCGAGACCCTGATCGCGCGCGCCAGCCGAGCCGCCCCGGCCAGCCCCGCCTTTCCGTCGGCCATGAAAGCGCACAGAAGACGCGCAGTAATCTCCTGCCCGCCCATGCAAAACGTAATAGGCAGAGCCAGAAGCGCGCTGTCTATACCGCCGCTCGCGCTCGGGTGGACGATCGAGCCATGTTCGGGATCATAGACCGGAGATTCGAAGAACAATCGATGCATGTAATCGAGCTGATCCGGTGCAGGCTCTCCGCCTCGACCGCGAAAGACCCTGTTGAAGAGCCGGGCAACAGCAGTCAGATCCTCCGGCCGCATGGGACGCACGCCGCGTGAGGGTGGCGCGGCGGAAGCCATATTGTCGTCTTTTCTGGCGGCTTGTCTCATTCCGCAGCCGCTCCGGAGCGCAGATAGCTTTCCCCGGCGGATCTATTCACGGTTCGCAGATAGGTCAGCCAGGCGGCGGCCGTCATCGCGATCTCGATGACATAGTAGGAGATGATGGTTCCCTGCGGCGCCGCATACCATGTCGCCCAGGCGGCAAGGGCCGTCCCGATCAAGCTGCCGCCGCCGAGCACCGTGCCGCGTACACCCTGGTGACCCGCGGCGCCAAGCGCCTCGAGCGGGATTGCCCAGCAGGTGACCGGCACCACGACCCAGCAGAGGTAGCGGACGAACGTGACGAGCGAGGTATATTCGTGACCGAAGAGATAGGGCAGGATCGGCGCGCAGATCCAGACGGCGACTGCGGCGGCAATGCTGATGGAGAATGCTGCCAGGAAGATGCGACGCACCCTGCCGGCCGCATTGTGAAGGCCGCCGATGCTGGCGCGTGCCGTTCCCGGATAGAGGATGCGGTTGAGCGCGTCCACCGACAGGTAGCTGCTCTCGATGATCCGCCGTGCGACGCTGTAGCTCGACATGACCTCGGCGCTCGTCACGAGGCTGAGGACGAGGAGATCCGCGTTCTGGCGGGCCTCCTTCAGGATAAACGGGATGCTGAAGAAGAGGCCGAGCCGCAATTCCTCGCGGACGAGTTGGAATCGCGGCAACCCCAGGGGTGCCAGCACCTTGATGCATGCGCCGAGAAAAAGCGCGTGCGCCAAAAACTGCCAGATAATCCAGTCATCCAGGGTGGAAACGCCGAAGAGGAGGCATGCGCAGGCGGCAGCGGCAGTCCGGATCAGCGCAAAACCCACCACGGCCTTGTTCGCCGATGCGAAGTCGGAAAAGGCGATGAAGACCTGCTCGGTGAAAAGAATGGTGCGGACCAGGATGATGTTCGTCACCAGCATTGCAGCAATCAGGGCAATGTTGACGACCGGGTCATCCGCGACCTGGAAGAAGAACGGCAGCGCCATTGCGCCGAGAACGACGAGCACGAAGCCGCTCGCCGTGATGAGGATCAGGTTGTGGCCGAGCATCACCGGGTAGATCTGCGGGTCTCGCGCTACCCGGCGCACAAGGCATTCGGTGGCGCCCAGACCGCACAGGTGAACCGCGATGTTCGACACGGCCGTGACGACGACGAACAGGCTGAATTCGTGAACGCCCAGGAAGCGGGCGAGGATGGCGAAGGTCAACAGTTGCGCGGCGGAGCTGATGATCAGGCTGCCTCCCGAGGCGGCGTAGGAGGCGATCATCGGGAGAAGGGTGCGGTCTCTTGTTCCAGCGGCTGAGCCTCTGCCTCCGGTCATGACGGTCATTCCGCTGCCGCAACCGTTGCAGGCGGCACGGCCGCCAACGTCGGAGGCGATTTCCGCACGAATTGCCTATGCCACAACTGGGTGGATAGGATTCCGACGAAGGCTGCATTGTCGCGAAAGCCTGACGTTGGGTT
>JAEWKX010000092.1 GCA_023393575.1 Pseudomonadota bacterium | reverse complement strand
CCCTTGAACTGGTTGACCATCTGGCATTCGGTTACCTGAATGCGGCCGAGGGATACGGCAAAGCCGAGTTCCGGGACGTCCAGTTCGACTTCGACCTCGCCGATACGGATTTCACCCACAAAGGGATGGTTGCGGCCATAACCGCGTTGCGTGGAGTAGCCGAGCGCGAGCAGGAAGCCTTCGTCGCCGCGCGCGAGCGCCTGAAGACGAATATCCCGCCCCATCGGAAATTCCATCGGCTCGCGTGTCAGGTCTCCCGGCGGCTGGTCTTCGGGCGGGACACCGTCGTCCTCGATCAGGCCTTCGCCGGCGAGGATGTCGGATACACGCGTGGTCGCGCCCGCCAGCGGCTCCTTTCGCGGCGGCTCGTCCGTACCCTCATCCTTGAGAAGTGACGGATCGAGCAGACGATGGGTATAGTCGAAGGTCGGGCCGAGCACCTGGCCCCCCGGCAGATCCTTGTAGGTGGCGGAAATACGCCGCTCGATCTTCATCCGAGCGGTGTCAACGGGAACGGAGATGCCGAACCGCGGCAGGGTCGTCCTGTATGCGCGCAGCAGGAAGATCGCCTCGATCAAGTCCCCGCGCGACTGTTTGACCGCGAGCGCCGCAAGCGTGCGGTCGTAAAGCGAAGCCTCGGCCATGACTCGGTCGACGGCTAGCGCAAGCTGCTCGACGACCTGCTCGACGGTTACCGAAGGTAGCGAGCGGTCGCCGCGGCGGCGGTCGGCGAGCAGGCGGTGGGCTGCGTTGATGGCGGCCTCGCCTCCCTTCACGGCTACGTACATGGCTTATCTCCTCACGCGATCTTCGTGGTTCGGGGCAGGCAAAGCAGGGATGCGCCGGCTGTCAGGATGACGTCGACCCCCCGTGGAAACAGTATCCGATTGCCTCTCCAGATCTCGTCGAACAGGTCGGGGAGGCCCTCGACATCGACCGTTACATGATCCTTGATGCCTGGCCCGGACAAAGAGAAGGTCCGTCCTTCCTCGAAGGACGAGACCTCTATGACGATCGTCGTCGATCGGTCGGGGTACTCCTGCGTACCGGCGGCAAAGAGATCGAAGGAGCAGACTCCGGCGGTCGCCTGGAGGAATGCGAACTTCGCCTCGGCCTTCTCTTGCACGATAGCTGCGCCCGTATGGAAGGCGATCCATTTCGCCACGGCCGACTTCGCGAAAGACGGCTGCAGCCAGACCGGCGTATCGGCGTCGCAAAGCGCGAGGGCGATGGCTCCGGCCGCCTGTCCGAGCGGGGCCGGCTGTCCTGTCTCTACCCCGATCCTCTGGATCGTGCCCGGACGGGACATGCCGTCCATCAGCAGGCGGAAGACCGACTGCGCGTTCAGGACAGGCTGGGCGAAGCCGCCGGCTAGGGCCTGCAGGTTGTTAGCCATCAATCGTCTCCCCGGACCATCGTGAAGAAATCGACGCGCGTCGCCGCCGTCTCCTCCGCCTGCCGCCGATCCTCGTTCTCTATTCGCGCCGCGACCGGTGAAAGAAGCGTCCTTTCCACGTATGCGCGGGTCTGTTCTTCCTGCCAGAGCGCGTCGAAGGTCGCGGCCAGCCTCACCTTCGTCTTGTCGGTTCCGAGGGCATGGGCATGCCCGGCGGTGCCGGAGCCCAGGAGTACGGTTGCCCGTGTCACGGTGGCCTCGCCCAGGTTGAACGGGCCGCCGCCGCCGCCGATCCGGCCGCGCACCATCACCAGTCCCGTCTCCGGCCCGCGCACCGGCTTCACCTCCGGCTTCGCCGGCAGCGCATCCCACGCCGCTGCCAGTTCCTCGACGCAGGCGCGGGCAAGCAGTCCCGCGGCACGGCGGCGCGCTTCGGGTTCAGGGGGAGAAGAAGTCGAGAAAGGACTCATCATCGGCGCCTCATCAAATGTCTATTGTTATAGACAACCATACAACTTACTGTATAATTAAAGGGCGCACGTAACAAGAGTATGACATGGCGGCAGATTCACTGGTTCAGAGACAGAGCGGCGTTGCACTGTGGCGGCAGATCGCCGACCGCATTCGTGCCGCCATTGCCGGCGGCGACTATGACGCAACCGGCCGAGTGCCGCCGGAGACCGTGCTGGCGGCGCAGTTCGGCGTCAATCGCCATACGGTGCGAAGCGCGCTGGCGGCCTTGGCCCAGGAAGGAATTGTCCGCCCGGTGCAGGGCATTGGTACCATGATCGAGCGCAAGGAGCGTCTGAACTTTCCGATTTCGCGCCGGACCCGCTTCATCGAGGGATTGGGTAACCAGGCGCGTGAAACGGAGGGATTGCTGCTGCAGTCGGCGGAGGAGCCGGCATCGGCTGACCTGGCGCGCCGGCTGGGGCTGAGGGAGGGTGCGCCCCTCCTCCGGCTGGAAACCTTGCGGAAGGCGGATGGCCGTCCCGTTTCGCGGGCCACGGCCTGGCTTCCGGCAGAGCGGTTCTCGGGAATGGACGCGGCTTACCGCGACAGCGGCTCCATCACCGCGGCCTTCAAGGCGCTTGGCCTTCCTGACTACGTGCGTGTCTCGACGGAGGTCACTGCTGGCCACGCCGATGCCGAGGACAGGAGGGATCTCGAACTGTCGGCGGGGGCGGTCGTGCTGGTGACGCGCTCGCTCAACGCCGATCCGGAGGGCACGCCCGTCCAGTACGCCGTCAGCCGGTTTCCGGCGGACCGGGTGCAGTTCACCGTGGAGAACTGAGCCCGGTGCCGTAGGTTGCTGTCAATGGGCGCCGGACATGTCGCCCAGGACCTGCTTCGATGCGACGGTGGAATCCGCGTTCAGCCTGTAGACCATCGGCACGCCCGTCGCGAGATTGAGCTTGAGGATCTCTTCCTTGCTCAACCGGTCGAGCACCATGACCAGGGCCCGCAGCGAATTGCCGTGGGCAGCGACCAGCACCGTCTGCCCGCGCAGGACGCGAGGAAGGATCTCCGTCATGTAGTAGGGCCAGACGCGTGCGCCGGTATCGCGCAGGCTTTCACCTCCCGGAGGCGGAACATCGTAGGAGCGCCGCCAGATATGAACCTGCTCCTCGCCCCATTTCGCACGGGCATCGTCCTTGTTGAGGCCTGAGAGATCGCCGTAGTCGCGCTCGTTGAGAGCCTCGTCCCGAATGGTTTCAAGCCCGGTCTGCCCCACCTTGTCGAGGACGATCTTGAGCGTGTCCTGCGCACGCTTCAGGACGGAGGTGAAAGCGATATCGAACTTCAGCCCGGCATC
>JAEWKX010000040.1 GCA_023393575.1 Pseudomonadota bacterium | reverse complement strand
ACATCACCCATATGAAGCGCCTGAAGGACGTGGAAACGCCTTTGGCGAATTTCGTCGCCTCCGGATTGCTGAACCTCAGGCAGAAGCTGGGACCGATTCTCTGGCAGTTCCCGCCGCACATGAAATTCGAGCCCGACCGCTTCGAGAGGTTTCTGAAGCTCCTGCCCCGGAACGCGGACGAGGCCGCCGCCCTTGCTCGCCGGCACGACTCACGACTCGAAGACCGGGCCTGCACCCACGCCCACTTCGGCCAGCCATTGCGGCACGCGTTCGAGATCCGGCACCAGAGTTTTGCCTGTCGGGAGTTCCTTGACCTGCTGCGCGAATACGGTGCGGCGCTGGTGGTTGCCGATACCGTGGAGTGGCCGCTCCTGATGGACCTGACGGCCGACTTCGTCTATTGCCGCCTGCATGGCTCCGAAGAGCTCTATGTCAGCGGCTATGGCGACAAGGCCCTGGACGAGTGGGCGGCGCTCATCAGGGATTGGCGCGCCGGAAAGGACCCTCAGCAGGCCGAGCGACTGCTGCCCGCTTCGCCCCGGCTCTCGAACGGCCGCGACGTCTATGTCTATTTCGACAATGACGTGAAGGTTCGGGCGCCCGCGGATGCGGCGTCCCTGATCGGACGCCTTGGCTGAACCGGATTTACGCCACAACCGGATCCTCACCTGCTTTTGCGAGCAAGCGCCTTCAATTTCTCGGCAGATTGTTCTAGAGACGTTCGATCATTCCGCCTCGGGCGGCCGAATAGTGCGCAAGGTAACGTCAAGCAATGCTCAACTCCCTCAGAAATGCTTCCCGCTCCTGGGTCGCCAAGGCACTTCTTCTGCTTCTGGTCGCGTCCTTCGGTGTCTGGGGCGTTTCGACCTCCCTCGTCACGGCGGACGCCAACACGGTCATGACGGTGGGCGACCAGGAGGTGTCCGCACAGGAATTCGCCCTCGCCTATCAGCGCCAGGTCGCCGCTCTCGGACGTCAGTTCGGCATGCAACTGACCGCGGATCAGGCTCGGGCCTTCGGCATCGACCAGCAGGTCTACGGCCAGCTCGCCGCCGGCGCGGCGCTCGACCAGTTGTCGGCCGACATGGGCCTCGGCCTCTCCCACGACCGCCTTGCGACACTGATTGCCGAAGACCCGGCCTTCCAGGGAAGCAACGGCCAGTTCGACCGCAATCTCTTCAGTTCCCGCCTGCGGAATGCCGGGCTGCGGGAAGACGACTATATCGCCGAACGCAGCAAGGTCGCCGTCCGGAGCCAGATCGTCGAGGCGGTCTCGGACGGCTTCAAGCCGCCCCAGGTGATGCTCGACGCACTGAAGCAGTACCGCGACGAAACCCGCAGCGTGGAATATCTGCTGCTTTCGAACGCCACTATCGACCCTGTGAAGGCTCCCGCGGACGACGCGCTGGCCGCATGGTTCGAAGGCGCCAAGGCGCGCTACCGCGCTCCCGAATACCGCCGCTTCACCTACGTCACGCTTCAGCCGGCCGACATCGCCGACGCCTCCTCCGTCACGGACGAGGTGGCGCGCGCCGAATACGAGCAGCGCAAGGAGAGCTTCACCACCCGCGGCACGCGCACCATCGAGCAGCTCACCTATGCCGATCGCGAGATGGCGGAAGCCGCCTCAGCACAGCTCGCAGACGGTTCAGCCACCTTCGACCAGCTTGTGACCGACCAGGGCAAGACCACTGCGGACGTGCTGCTCGGGGATTTCACGAAGGAAAAGATGCCGGACCAGAAGCTGGCGGAGGCTGCCTTCGCGGTCGCGAGCGAGGGCGGTACGACGCCTGTCATCGACGGCGCATTCGGGCCGGTCATTCTCCGGGTCACCAACATCAAGCCGGAAAGCACCCGAACCTTCGAGGAGGTGAAGGACGAAATCCGCCAGAGGCTGGCGCTTTCCGTCGCCTCCCAGGAGGTCATGAACGTCCACGACCGTTTCGAGGACATCCGCGCCTCCGGGGCCACGCTGGAAGAGGCGGCGAAAGAGGTGAACCTCAAGCTGGCAACCGTTACCACCGATGCATCCGGCAACGATCAGCAGGGCGACAAGATCGCCGATCTTCCCGCCGCGGATACGTTGCTTGCAGATGCCTTCCGGACCGAACCGGGGGCACAGCCCCTGCCGGTGTCGCTCGGCAATGACGGCTATGTCTGGTTCGAGGTCGAAGAGGTCATCCCCGAGCGGGACCGGACGCTCGACGAGGTGCGCGAGAAGGTCGTCGCCGACTGGACCGCAGAGCAACAGCGCGAGGCGCTTGCGGCGCGGGCGACCGAGCTCAAGGAGCATGTCCAGAAGGGAGAGCAGCTCTCGGCGGTTGCGGAGGAACTCGGCATCGCGGTCGAGACGAAGCAGGGACTACGCCGCAACGGCGAGGATGCGATCTTCGGACCGGAGGCCGTCACGGCCCTGTTCGCAGGCCCTGTCGGTCTGGCCACCACGGCGGCGGCGGCAGACGGGGAAAGCCGGCTTCTGATCAAGGTCACCGCATCGGATCAGGCGCCGGCGGACACGCTGGCCACAGACGATCCTCTGCGGCGGATGGCCGACGCAGCGGGCGACGACATACTGGACCAGATGGTCAATCGCCTACAGAACGACTACGGCGTCTCGATCAATCAGGCTGTCGCCGAGCAGGTGACGGGCATGATCCGTTGACGCCGGCGAAAAGAGGTCCCGATGCCTGAATTGAAGCCGCTGATCGCCAAGGTCGCGAATGGCGAACCGCTTACGCGGGACGAGGCGCGCGAAGCTTTCGACATCCTGATGTCGGGCGAAGCCACGCCTTCGCAGATCGGCGCGTTCCTGATGGCACTCCGTGTGCGCGGCGAAACCGTCGACGAGATCGCCGGGGCTGTTGCCACGATGCGGGCCAAGATGCTGCCGGTGACCGCTCCGGCGAACGCGGTCGACATCGTCGGCACCGGCGGCGACGGCACCGGTACCTATAACATCTCGACGCTCGCCTCGCTGATCGTGGCCGGTTGCGGCGTCCCCGTCGCCAAGCATGGCAACCGCGCCTTGAGCTCGAAGTCCGGGGCGGCCGATGCGCTCTCGGCCCTCGGCGTCAATCTGGAAATCGGCGCGGAAAAGATCGGCCGCTGCATCTCGCAAGCGGGCATCGGCTTCATGTTC
Source organism: Pseudomonadota bacterium (assembly GCA_023393575.1). Lineage (GTDB taxonomy): Bacteria > Pseudomonadota > Alphaproteobacteria > Rhizobiales > Rhizobiaceae > Neorhizobium. Next base: position 501 of record JAEWKX010000040.1, on the reverse strand, counting down.
GCCTCCATGCATCACTCGGCCATGCGCCATGTCGGCCCGACGCGGGTGGAACTCGGCACGCGTACGATCTTCAACATCCTCGGCCCGCTGTCGAACCCCGCCGGCGCGAAGCGCCAGCTGCTCGGGGTCTTCTCGCCGCGCTGGCTGATGCCGATCGCGGAAGTCCTGCGCGACCTGGGCTCGGAACGCGTCTGGGTCGTCTACGGCGACGGCATGGACGAGATCACCACCACCGGGACTACCAATGTGGTGACGCTGGAAGACGGGCAGATCCGAAGCTTCGACCTGACGCCGGCCGATTTCGGCGTCCGCCAGGCGACCCTTGCGGAACTCAAGGGCGGCGACGGAACTGCCAACGCTGCGGCGCTGCGGGCCGTGCTCGCAGGGGCGAGGAACGCCTACCGCGACATCTCGCTCTGCAACGCCGCTGCGGCTCTGGTCGTGGCCGGCAAAGCGGAAGGAATTACCGAGGGAATGCAGATCGCCACCCGCTCCCTCGAC
>JAEWKX010000029.1 GCA_023393575.1 Pseudomonadota bacterium | reverse complement strand
CGGGGCGGCCGTGCGGGCGCCCCCCCGACAGGGCATGATCCGCTATCTGATCTACAACGCCAGCACTGTCCACCGTTAGCGTCCTTCGAGGCGCGGGCGCTCCGGCGCCATCGGCGAAACAGTCATCTGGTGTTGCATGCATGATCTAATCTCCGCACAGACCTTCTTCGAGAGCAATCCCGACATCGAAGTGCTCGAGGCCTTCGTCATCGACGTCAACGGCGTGCCTCGCGGAAAATGGATCCCCCGCGAACGGGCGCTCGACGTCCTGTCCAAGGGCATGGCGATGCCGCGTTCGGTCTATGCGCTGGACGTGTGGGGCCGTGACGTCACCGCGGCAGGCCTTGCCGAGGGAACAGGCGACCCCGACGGCATGTGCCTGCCCATCCCCGGCACGCTGTCGCGCGTCACCTGGCTCCACCGGCCCACGGCCCAGGTGCTGCTCGGCATGCAGGATCCCGACGGACAAGGCTTCTACGGCGATCCGCGGCAGATCCTCGCCAATGTCCTCAAGGGCTTCACGAAGCTCGGGCTGACTCCCGTTGTGGCGACGGAGCTCGAGTTCTACCTGATCGATCCGGTACGCTCGGCGCTCGATCCCGTCCGACCGCCGAACTCCCGCGACGGCCGCTGGCATACGGGCCAGACACAGGTCCTGTCGATCTCCGAACTGCAGGATTTCGAAGAGGTCTTCCACGGAATAGCCTCCGCAGCACGTGCGCAGGGAATTCCGGCCGATACCACGCTTCGGGAGAACGGGCCCGGCCAGTACGAGATCAACCTCAACCATGTACCGGATGCGCTGAAGGCGGCCGATTACGCGGTGCTGCTCAAGCGGGTCGTCAAGGGCGTGGCGCGGGCGAACGGTCTTGACGCCACCTTCATGGCCAAGCCCTACGGCACCCAGGCGGGGAGCGGCATGCACGTGCACTTCTCGCTGGTCGACGAAAGCGGTGCCAATGTCTATGCCGGATCCGACGGCCCTTCCGAAATACTCTTCCACTCGGTCGGCGGGCTCCTGGAGAACATGGGGGAAAGCATGGCGGTCTTCGCGCCGCACGCCAATTCCTACCGGCGGCTTCGTCCCAGCGAACATGCACCCACCTACGCGTCCTGGGGCTTCGACAACCGTTCGGCGGCCGTGCGCGTCATCACCGCCAGCAAGCCTGCGACCCGGATCGAGCATCGCGTGGCGGGTGCCGACACCAATCCCTACCTCGTACTGGCGATGATCCTCAATGGCGCGCTGAGCGGCATCCGCGAGAAGCGAAATCCCGGCGGCGCAATTACCGGTGACGAGCATGCGGTGAGCCACGAGCCGCTTCCCACCAACTGGGACTATGCGCTCCAGCAGTTCGCCAAGTCCACCTTCGCCTATGCCACGCTCGGGCCGAAGTACCGCGCCCTCTACACGGCCTGCAAGCAGCAGGAAATCGGCGAGTTCTCCCTTCGCGTCACCGATGTCGAATACGACGCCTACATCCGGACGGTGTAAGATGACCTACAAGACGAGCGACAACCCCGGCCACACGAATTCGTGGTACGCGGCCTCAGCCAACGACAAGCGCGTGCGTCCGCGGCTTCAAGGCGAGGCCGAAGCAGATGTCTGCGTAATCGGTGCCGGGTTCACCGGCATCTCGGCGGCACTCGAACTCAGCGAACGGGGCTACAGGGTGATCGTCCTGGAGGCGGAGCGGATCGGCTTCGGCGCCTCGGGCCGCAATGGCGGCCAGATCGTCAACGGCTACAGCCGCGACCTGCAGACCATCGCCAGCCGCTACGGACACGAAAAAGCGGTGAAGCTCGGCGCGATGTCGCTGGAAGGCGGCGAGATCATCCGGACGAGGGTCGAGAAATACGCGATCGCCTGCGACCTCGCGCATGGCGGCTTCTTCGCAGCCTTCACCGAAAAGCAGGTGCGCGAGATGGAGGCGCACAAGGTGCACTGGGAGAAACATGGCCATACCGGCCTGGAGATCGTAAGCCGGCACGAGGTGAACCGTTACGTGAAGACCGATCGCTATGTCGGCGGGATGATCGACCGACTCGGCGGCCACATCCACCCGCTCAACCTCGTGTTGGGCGAGGCGGCCGCCGTCGAATCGCTCGGCGGGCGGATCTTCGAACAGTCTCGGGCGATAGCCGTCGAGCCAGGCCCGCGCCCGCTGGTCCGTACCGCCGAAGGGTCGGTGCGCGCAGACTACGTGCTCGTCTGCGGCAATGCCTATCTTTCACCTCTCCTGCCCGAAAACCACGCCCGGATGATGCCGGTATCGAGCCAGGTGATGGCGACGGAGCCGCTGGACGCGAGCCTGATCGAGGAGCTGTTGCCGGCCAACTACTGCGTAGAGGACGCCAACTACATCCTCGACTACTATCGGCGGACCTCCGACAACCGGCTGCTCTACGGCGGCGGCATCGGCTATGGCGGCCACGATCCCAGCGACCTCACCGGGGTCATTCGCCCGAACATGCTGAAGACGTTTCCGCAGCTCAGGGACGTACGGATCGACTATGCATGGAGCGGCAATTTCGCCCTCACGCTCACCCGTATTCCGCACATGGGCCGGCTTTCCGACCGCATCTATTTCTCCCACGGAGACAGCGGGCACGGCGTGACCACCACCCACCTGCTGGGCAGGATTCTGGGCGAGGCCGTCTCGGGGCATGCGGAACGTTTCGACGTGTGGGCGTCGCTGCCGAACCTGCCCTTCCCTGGCGGCAAGACTTTCCGGGTGCCGCTGACGATGCTCGGAGCCTGGTGGTACGGGTTGCGGGATCGGATCGGACTTTAGACACGGCTCCGCATCAGGCCGTTGCCGGTCCAGGCAGGAACCTCTGCAGTTGCGCCTTGGATGCCGCCTTGAAGTCGGACAGTATCCAGCGTCCTTCCTCTTCATTCACGAGAAGAGCAAAGCGAACGGCCGATGCGGCAAGCTGGAACATGAGAAAGACGGTTCTTCCGAATTCTTCGCCGCGCTCCGGATCGATGAAAGGATAGACGGCGTCCGCAAAGATCCCGCTGTGCACCCTTGATTCCTCGATATCGAGAAGGGCAAGCGCCTTGTCGGCCTGCGAGGCATTCACGAGGTCCTGGATGGCCGGTGTGCTCCTGATACGCTGGTAGTAGAGATCCACCAGACGGTCGATGGCATGGAAAGCATCCTCCGCCGTCTGCACGCCCGCCGCGGAGGCTTCCACTATCTCCCTCACGCTATCGGCGTAGCGCTCGTAAAGGGTCGCGAGAATTGCCGACTTGTTGGGGAAGTACTGATAGACCGATGCAATCGGGCCTCCGGACAGGGACGCAATCTCCTTCATCGTGACCGCGTCGATACCCTTGCGACCGATCAGATCCATGGAGACTTTCAGGATCTCGTCGATGCGCTCCCGGCTGCGTTCCTGCTTCGGTACACGCCGCAGAAGCGCCCGCGCCGCATTCGGACCGGTGTCGGACATCACAACATTTCTCCCGCAGTTCACTGATGCAGATGCATCGTCTCCCATCGCGCTGTGCATGAAAGCGCATCCGGATGGTAGATGCGAGTACGGAGCCTTGCATGATTTAGATCATGCAAATGATTTTCTATCATCACTTTCGCATGTGAGGGAATTCTGCCGGAATCCGTCCCGTCAGCTCAGATGCCGAGTTTCCTGAGGCCGAGTTCGGCTGCGGCGACGATCTCATCCAGAGTTCCGTCGATGGCGACGGTCACGACCCCTTCCTCGCCCTCTGGCGTTTCCAGCGTGGCCAGTTGGCTGTGCAACAGCGAAAGGGGCATGAAATGACCGGTCCGTTCCCCCATGCGCACTTCGAGAAGTTGCGGCGACCCCTTCAGAAAGACGAAATGGAGCTTCCCACCCGCTGCCCTCCTCAACCGTTCACGGTAAACGCGCTTCAGCGCGGAGCAGGTCAGCACAAGCGTCTTCCCGGCGGAGACGGCGTTGGCCAGTTCCTGCCCGACGAGATCGAGCCACGGCCAGCGGTCCTCATCCGTCAACGGGATCCCCTTGGCCATCTTCTCGACGTTGACGGCCGGGTGCAGCCGGTCGCCTTCGACGAAATCGCATTCCAGCCGGCGGGAGAGCATCTCGCCGACGGAGGACTTGCCGGCGCCGCTGACGCCCATGACGATGATGGCTGACGGTGTTCGGATGGTCATCTTGTGTTTCCTTGCTGCTTGTTCAGCCAGCTACCGCTGTCTTCCAACTTCCACAAGCCCGGCCATCCGTTTTCACAGGCAAGCACGTTCAGCGGCGGTCGATATCGCGTCGAAGAACAATTGGCATAAGGACCGACAAGACCACGAGACGCAGTACATGATGGGCGCCGACATAGGTCGGTTGCGCATGCAGCATCACAGCCATGGCCGCCATGGTTTCCAGGCCACCGGGGGCAAAGGCGATCAGCGCAGCGTCGAGCGGAACGGCCGTAACATAGCAAACCAAGGCCGCGATGGCGGCTGCCAAGGCAACGACAACCACCGTCACGATCCCTCCGGCCACGAAGGCCGTGCGCATCGCCCGGAAAGATGCACCGGAAAAGCGGGAGCCGATGACCGCACCCAGCAGCACATAGGTGGGCGTCATGATCCAGGATGGCAGTTCCCCGGAAACAAGTCCGCTCAGGTGGGTGCTACCTGCCACGATCATCCCCCCCAGTAGAAGCGCTGCCGGCACCTTCATTTGCACGAGGAGATAGCCAAGCGCGACGGCAGCCGTGAAATATCCGGCAAGCGCTACCGGACTCATGACCGGCGCAGGCGGCGGCGCGGTGGACACCAATCCCAGGACATCGACAATCAACGGCACCGTGATGGTCAGCGCGAGCACCCGGACGCTCTGTATGACGCCGATCGCCAGCAGATCGCTTCGGGTCTCGGCTGCAAGGCTCAGGACGAAGCTCAGATGTCCGGGGGAAGCGGCCAGCAAGGCGGTCGCGCGATCGTAGCCGAAGAAGCGCTGCAGGGTCCAGCTTGCGGAATAAAGCAGGACGACGACGGCAACCGGAACCAGGAGGAAACTCAACGGCCATGTCCGCGCAGCCACGAAGACCTCCGGCGTCAGGCCCGTTCCCATCGAAAGACCGACGACAATGAAGGTGGCGTTACGGATCGGCTGAGGAATGCGAAGCGTCCATCCGGCGAAACCCGCAGCCGTGACCGCCGCGGCAGGACCGATCAGATACGGAGCAGGCATGGCAAGAAGCCCGGCCGCGGCGGCACCCGCGGCGGCAATGAATACCGTCAGAACGAAGACGCGGATTTCGGAAGGGGTCATGCGGCAGCCTTGCAGGGAGGCGTATCGTGCAGGAAACCCTTCCGTTGCATGTCGCCTCGAGGTCAGCCTCGCCTCCATCAGCCGGAGACGCGGCGGCAACTCCCGTTATTCAGGCAGCGGAAACGTTCGCGGGCCGACGAGCCGCGGGAACCTCGTCCAGACCGAGAAGGAAGTTGATCTGCGGACGGGTTTTCACCAGATCGTCAATCGTATACTCGGCCAGGACGGAGAAAAACGCGTTCAGCGCCTTGCGCAGCGCGGAATTGAGGCCACAGCTGTTGACGAGCGGACATTCCGCGACGCGATCCTCGAAGCACTCGGCCATGGCGAAATTGTCTTCCGTGACCTTCACGACATCAAACAAGGTGATGCGGTCGGCAGCGCGTCCGAGACGCACGCCACCGTTGCGGCCACGCACGGTTTCCACGAGTCCTGCCTTGTGAAGCGGCTGCAGGATCTTGAACAGGAAAAGCTCGGAGACGCCGTAAGCCTTGGCGATCTCCGGTACTCGGCTGAGATGCCCGTCATTCGCGGCACAGTACATCAGCATGCGTACGGCGTAGTTGGTCTGCTTTGTCAGTCGCATGCTGGTCTCCCGAAGCTTTGATATCCTTCATATAGGACGCCGCGTACTTTTGAACAATTCAAAAATAGGAAAATCGTGATCAAGTTTAGCGGCGCCCTGTCGGCAGGCTATTGACCCCTTCGCCGTTTTCATGACTTTGTTCATCAACAATCAAAACGCAAATAGGAGCAAGGGATGTCCACAGTCCGCAGTTTCATGGCCGTCACAGCATTGGCGACTGCCTCTTTCATGCCCGCGCAGAGCGCCCTGGCAGATGGGGAAGTGAACATTTATTCGTACCGGCAGCCGGACCTCATCAAGCCGCTGCTCGACGAGTTTACGAAGAGGACGGGTATCCAGACCAACGTGTTGTTCCTCGACAAGGGTCTGGTCGAGCGAATCCAGGCCGAAGGCGCCAACTCACCCGCCGACGTCATCCTCACCGTCGACATCTCGCGCGTGATGGAAGCCAAGGAGGGCGGGATCATACAGCCGGTGACGGACAACGAGACGATCAATACGGATATCCCTGCCCATTTTCGTGACCCCGCCGGCGAATGGTTCGGCCTGACGACACGGGGCCGTGTCGTCTACGCCTCCAAGGAACGAGTAAGCCAGGACGAAATAACCTACGAGGAACTCGCCGATCCGGAATGGAAAGGCAAGATCTGCATGCGTGATGCCCAGCACTCCTACAACATCGGGCTGATCGCCTCCATGATCGCCGCCCATGGAGAGGAGCATACGGAGGAATGGCTGACCGGATTGAAGAACAATCTGGCACGCAAGCCGAGCGGCGGCGACCGCGACCAGGCCAAGGCGATCTTCGCGGGCGAATGCGATATTGCCCTCGGCAACACCTACTATGTCGGGCTGATGCAGACCAACGAGAAGGAACCGGAGCAGAAGGAATGGGCCGCGGCCATCAAGGTTCTGTTCCCCAACAGTGCCGACCGCGGAACCCACGTCAATATCTCTGCAATGGCGCTCGCCAAGAACGCGCCGAACAAGGACAATGCCGTCAAACTGATGGAATTCCTCGCTTCCGGCGATGCCCAGGAGATCTATGCCGAACAGGTCTTCGAATATCCCGTCATGCCCGGCGCGGAGCCCTCCGACATCGTCAAGGACTTCGGCGAGATCAAGCCGGATACCCTGCCGCTTGCGGATATCGCCGCCAACCGGAAGAAGGCGTCCGAACTGG
>JAEWKX010000027.1 GCA_023393575.1 Pseudomonadota bacterium | reverse complement strand
CCGGGCTTGAAATACATCTTGCTGGCGGGCTGGTCGGCAGCCTTCTTGCTTACGATCACCGGAGTATCGAGCGCGAGCCTGCCCGATTTCAGCGCCTTGAAGGTGACATAAGCGGTCATCAGTTTCGTCAACGATGCGGGATACCACTTGCGGAACGCATCCTCGTGCTCGATCACCCGCGCGGTCCGCACGTCGATGATCATCTTTGGATTGGCAAGGGCGCTACCTGCCGAGATGAAAACCGCCGCGGCGACGATCGACGCCATCAGCCGGGAAACGTGCGGCAGGCAGGGACGAGTGTTCGGCAAGACGGCAATTCCTCTTCATGTCGGAAACAAGCCGGCCATAGTCGGCCTATGTGGCCAAGCAATGGCAAAGAAGATTGATCGCGTCAATCGCACCGGGCACTATGCGCGGGCAGGGCGAGTCGCGTTCTCGCAAAGCGAGCCCAGGGGAACGAATGCCGATCATCAATCGAGCCGCCGAGCTGCAGGCGGAAGCCACGAAATGGCGCCGCCACATTCACCAAAACCCCGAACTGCTCTACGACGTCCACCAAACCGCAGCGTTCGTCGAAGCACGGCTGAGGGAGTTCGGCGTGGACGAGATCGCCAGCGGTATCGGCGGCACGGGCGTAGTCGGTGTCATCCGGGGACGCAAACCCGGCGAGCGCGTCGTCGGCCTGCGTGCCGACATGGATGCATTGCCACTCGAGGAGATGACGGGGCAGCCCTGGAGCTCCCGCATCGCAGGCCGGATGCATGCCTGCGGACACGACGGACACACGGCCATGCTCCTTGGCGCAGCGAAACACCTCGCCGAGACGCGTAACTTCAACGGCAGAGTGGCCGTCATCTTCCAGCCGGCGGAAGAAGGCGGAGCAGGAGCGCTCGCCATGATCCGGGAAGGGCTGATGGAACGCTTCGGCATCGAGGAGGTCTACGGCATGCACAACATGCCGGGGATCCCGGTTGGCCGGTTCGCGATCCGCCGTGGCGCCATCATGGCGGCGCCCGACAAGTTCACCATCACGGTCAAGGGCCGCGGCGGCCATGCGGCGCAGCCGCACCGCACCATCGACCCGATCCTGATCGGCTCCCAGATGGTCGGCGCGCTGCAGGCGATCGCGGCGCGCAATACGGATCCGCTCGCATCCGTAGTCGTCTCCATTACCCGTTTCGAGGCGGGTACGACGCACAACATCATTCCCGACACGGCGGAGCTCGCAGGAACGGTCCGCAGCCTCAGCGAGGGGGTCCGCGATCTCGCCGAGCAGCGTATCCGCCAGATCGTCAACGGCATCGCGCTTGCGCATGACACGACCGCCGAGATCGCCTACGAACGCAACTGCCCGGTCACCATCAACCATGACCGCGAGACCGGGCACGCAGCAGCTGCGGCGGCCGAGGTGGCCGGCCCCGACAACCTCATGACGGATGTCGAACCCTCCATGGCCGGCGAAGATTTCGCCTACATACTGAAGAGCCGTCCGGGAGCCTTCATCTTCATCGGCAACGGCGACAGTGCTCCGCTCCACAACCCCGCCTACGACTTCAGCGACGACGCGATCGCCTATGGAATTTCTTACTGGGTACGACTGGCGGAACAACGGCTCGGCAATTGATGCCGTCCCGCTGACGCATTGAGGAAAAGGCTTGGCTTCGAGGAGCTCCTTTTGTATGGATGCAGCAAGTGGTCCCGTAGCTCAGCAGGATAGAGCACCAGATTCCTAATCTGGGGGTCGCGCGTTCGAATCGCGCCGGGATCACCAATATTAGAACGTTTTAGAGAGAGCCGTTTCCAACGTTCCTGCGGCGTTCCTTGTCCCATCACAGGAAGAACCTGCAGGAGGCGATCGACCTTCCACACGTCGCCCGTCCCGGGCTCCTTCTACCCGCGCACGAGTTCGCCCGGCGAAATCATGGTGGAGAGCAATATCGGTGCGGACGTCGTGGAGGAGCCCAGGCGTCGCGATCACAAGGTGACGGCAGCAGATCCGTGGACCGTCGGTCGTCTTACCGCGGCGCGACGCAGATGGCCTGCTGCGCGCGGCGCCGACGCCGCGTCTGATGCAGGCTTATGCCGTGGGACGATGATCTTGTACGCCCTCGCCACAGCGGTTGCGCTTACACCACCTTGAACCGCACTTCCTCGAGGCCTTCCACGTGTGCGGCCATCTCGTCGCCCCTCACGACCGCGCCGACACCCGCCGGCGTGCCGGCGAAGATGAGATCACCGGCCTTCAGCTCGAAAAGGCGCGACAGGTAGGAGATCATCTCCGGAACCTTCCAGATTATCTGGTTCAGGTCACCGCTCTGGCGGGTCTCGCCGTTCACCTTCAGCCAGATCGCGCCATGGTCCAGGTGTCCCACATCGGATACCGGATGCAGGGGACCGCACGGCGCCGAGGCCTCGAACGCCTTGGCAGTTTCCCACGGCCGGCCGGCCTTCTTGGCCTCGGCCTGAAGATCGCGCCGGGTCATGTCGAGACCGACGGCATAGCCGAAGACGCAATCCAGCGCCTTCTCCAACGGGATGTTCGCACCACCTTCATGAAGCGCAACGACGAGTTCCACCTCGTGATGCACGTCGCTGGATCCGCCCGGATAAGGAAAATCTTCTCCAGCCGGAACGATGGTGTCCGGGTTCTTCTGGAAGAAGAAAGGCGGTTCCCTGTTCGGATCATGACCCATCTCGACAGCATGGTCGGCGAAATTGCGTCCGACGCAATAGATGCGGTGGATCGGGAACAGCACCTCGCTTCCGGCAAGGGCCAGCGTCGGCACCGCTGCCGGTTCGAAGACATAGTGTCTGGGGTGGGATGTGTCGTTCATGGAGCGCTCCCCGCGATCATCAAGGACAAGAATTCAGCCCTTGCCACATCTCTCTGGCGGCGTCGAGGCAGCAGAGCACTCCTGTCCCAGGGCTCGGGCACGAGCGAAGATCCGACGATCCTCCTTTGACGGCAGGAAAGGGAATAGTTCTGTTCGCCGGCCAAGTGATGAATTCGATCGGATATCCCCGGCACCTTCCATACTAGCGGGGGCGTACATGCTCCATGCGGAAGCCCATGCCGATCAGCCGGCCGGCAAGATGCGCCAGGACGGGCCAGCGGGCGATGCCGCGAATGAATGCCGGCGGACCTTTGCGCTTCTTCGCATCCTCCTGATCCTTGCGGCGGCCGCTGCGCATCATCACCTGCAGCTTCTGCGTCGCCTTGGTCGGAAAGGCCCGGCGCTTCTCGACGGCGGCAAGATCGGCCTCACTCAGCCGCTCCTCCTTCAACGGGCGGGAGAGGATATTGGCTGCGGCCACCGCGTCCTGAATGGCCAGATTGACACCAACGCCGCCGATCGGCGACATCGCATGGGCGGCATCGCCGATGCACAGAAGACCCGGTTTCCACCAGCGCTTCAGGCGATCGATCCGCACCGTGAGAAGGCTGACGTCGTCGAAGCTTTTCACTTCGTTCATGCGGTCCGCCGGCAGCGGAGAAATCCCGCTCACGGCCCTTCGAAAGGTTTCCAGTCCGGCAGCTTGGATGTCGACGAACGTGCCCCTGCGCACGACATAGCCGCATTGCCAGTAATCGCCCCGGTCGATCAGCACCAGTCCCTGGCGCGGGCCGGCGTGCCCCATTACCTCGCTCGGGTCTTCAGGCTGCCGGCTTAGCTTCATCCAGAGCACCTCGCTCGGTACGCCGAGGCTCTTCACCTCAAGCCCGCCCTTTTCCCGTACGATCGAGTTCCGACCGTCTGCGCCGACCACGACCTGCGAGTGGATCGTACGGATACCCTCTGGGGTCTCGGCTCGGATACCCCGGACGCGTCCTTCGTCCTCCACGAGATCCACGACCTCTGCCGGCATGATCAGCCGGAAGTTCGGATATTCCTTCGCCTTTTGCGACAGGAAGTTCAGGAAGTCCCACTGGGGCATGAAGGCGATGAAGCGGTTCCTGACAGGAAGCCGGGAGAAGTCTGCGATGGTGACGCTGCGCCCGCCTATCTCCGCGGTCAGTTTCGGCGCCCGCGTGTGCGGCAAACCCAGGAACTCGTCGATGATGCCCAGTTCGTGCATCACCTCCATCGTGGAAGGATGAATGGTATCCCCGCGAAAGTCCCTGAGGAAGTCCCCGTGCTTCTCGACGACCACCACATCGACGCCGGCGCGGGCGAGCAGGAAGCCGAGCATCAGCCCGGCAGGCCCGCCACCGGCGATAACGCAGCCGGTCGTCAATTCCGCTGGATGATCCATGAGCCGTTCCTCGAAAAGGTGTATGACCGGAGATAGAGCCGGCCGGGAGACCCTTCAATCTAAGTGAAAGCTTGTGAGCCGCAACATTCGCCTGTAGACGATCTGCGACTGCAAAACGGACGAAAATTTCACGGACGAAAATTTCATGGCAGGCGGCTCCGGCGCGCAACGCAGCATATCCATTCTCGGCTCGACAGGCTCCATCGGTGTGAACACGCTGGATGTGATCGCCCAGTTGGGCGGCAGGGACGCTTTCGATCTGGTCGCAATTACCGGAAACAGCAATGTTGGACTTCTCGCGAGGCAGGCAAGGGAATTTGGTGCGAGGATCGCAGTCACCGCGGACGAAGCAAACTACGCGGCGCTGAAGGAGGCGCTGGCCGGAACCGGCATAGAAGCGGCCGCCGGGTGTCAGGCCCTGGTCGAAGCCGCGTCCGCCGAAGCCGGCTGGGTGATGGCGGCAATCGTGGGAACCGCAGGCCTCGCCCCGACGCTTGCGGCTGCGGCGCGTGGCGCGGATGTTGCGCTCGCCAACAAGGAATGCCTCGTCTCGGCCGGCGATCTCTTCGTTCAAGCGGTAAAGGAAGGCGGCGGCCGGCTAATCCCCGTCGACAGCGAACACAGCGCGATCTTCCAGTCGCTGGAGGACGACCAGCACCACGCGGTGGAGCGTATCGTGCTGACCGCCTCCGGAGGCCCCTTCCGCACATGGTCGCGGGAACAGATGGCCGATGTCACGGTGGAGGTTGCCAAGGCGCACCCCAACTGGTCAATGGGGCTGAAGATTTCCATCGGCAGCGCCTCCATGTTCAACAAGGCGCTGGAGATGGTCGAGGCGAAGCACCTCTTCGATCTGACGCCCGAGCAGATCGAGGTGATCGTCCATCCGCAGTCGATCATCCACTCCATGGTCGGCTATACGGACGGTTCCGTCCTGGCACAGCTCGGCACGCCGGACATGCGCACGGCGATCGGCTATGCGCTTACCTACCCGGACCGCCCGAGGCTGAACGTCGAGCGGCTGGACTTCGCAAGACTGGCGCGACTGGATTTCGAGGCACCGGACGAGGTGCGGTTTCCGGCGCTCCGCCTGGCACGCACGGCGCTTGCGCGTGGCGGCGTGCAAGGTGCGGTAATGAACGCTGCCGAGGAGATCGCCTTCGACGCCTTCTGCTCAGGCCGCATCGGCTTCCTCGCCATGGCGGATGTCGCGGAGGAGGTCATGGAAGCCATGGCCTCGCATCCAGCGGCAACCATGATCGAGGATGTCTTCGAAGCCGATGCCGAAGCCCGGCGGAAGGCCGCAGAAATCATAGTGCAAAAAGAAATGGCCGCTTGAGCGGCCATTTCTTTTTGATTTACTGCCGGGGCTCAGGCCACCGCGCGGGCGAGCGCGCAACGCGACCACAACTGGTGAACGCCGTCCACAAGACGCTCCAGGTCCCCATCGGAATGCAGCGGCGTCGGAGTGATGCGCAAGCGCTCGGTCTTGCGCGGCACCGTCGGGTAGTTGATCGGCTGCACGTAGATGTCGAAGCTGTCGAGCAGGATATCGGAAATCCATTTGCACTTCGCGGCATCGCCAACCATGATCGGCACGATATGGCTGGGATTGTGCATGTGCGGAATGCCACGCGCATCGAGCAATGAACGCAGCTTCCTGACGCGGTCCTGGTGACGGACGCGCTCGAACGGGCTCGCCTTGAGATGTCGGATGGAAGCGATCGCACCGGCGGCCAGCGTCGGCGGCAAGGCCGTCGTGAAGATAAAGCCCGAAGCGAAGGAACGGATGAAGTCGCAAAGCGCCGTGGATGCCGCGATATAGCCGCCCATCACGCCGAAAGCCTTGCCGAGCGTGCCTTCGATGATCGTCAGCCGGTCCATCAAGCCCTCGCGTTCGGCGATGCCGCCGCCGCGCGGACCGTACATCCCAACGGCGTGAACTTCGTCGAGATAGGTCATGGCGCCGTACTTGTCGGCGAGATCACAGATCTCCTTGATCGGCGCGATATCGCCATCCATGGAGTAGACCGATTCGAAGGCGATCAGCTTCGGCGCGTTCGGGTCGGCAGCCGCCAGCTTCGCCTCGAGATCGTTCAGGTCGTTGTGCTTCCAGATCACCCGCTCGCACTTGCCGTAGCGGATGCCTTCGATCATCGAGGCGTGGTTCAGCGCATCCGAGAAGATGACGAGGCCGGGAATCTTCTGGCCGAGCGTGCCGAGCGTCGCCCAGTTGGAGATATAGCCGGAGGTGAAGACGAGCGCGGACTCCTTGCCGTGCAGATCGGCAAGCTCCTGCTCGAGAAGAACATGATAATGGGTGGTGCCAGAGATATTCCGGGTGCCTCCCGCACCCGCGCCACAGTGATCGATCGCCTCATGCATGGCCGCGATCACGGCAGGATGCTGACCCATGCCGAGATAATCGTTGGAGCACCAGACTGTGACTTCCTTTGGACCTTCCGGCGTATGACGCGTGGCGCGCGGGAAACTGCCGCGATGCCGTTCGAGATCGGCGAACACCCGGTATCGACCTTCCTGGTGAAGGCCATCCAGTTCGCTCTTGAAAAATGCCTCGAAATCCATGTCACACTCCAGAACCTGACTGGTTTTGGTTTCTCGCTCGCATTTCGTCAACCCCGCAGATTGGAATTAATCCAGACTGCGGCAATTGGACTTCGCTTTTGAACGATTCCAGGGAGAGAGGTAACCCGCCCGGAGCCGCCGGAACTTGATTCACATCAAGCAGGAACGGGAAACCTTCCCTCATTCTGTTCGGTCAGCCTGCAGCCATGATCGCACGCTTCGCCATCACCCGCACGAGATTGGCACGATAATCCCCGCTGGCATGCATGTCGGAAAGCATGTCGCCGGGATCGATTTCCGCCCCCGCGACCGCTTCAGGAGACCAGTTGGAGGCGAGAGCCGTCTCCATGCCGGAATGGCGAAAGACGCCGTCGGCGCCTGCCCCCGTCACAGCCACGCGCACCTCACCCGCCCGTTTCGCCACGAAGACCCCTGCGAGAGCATAGCGCGAGGCCGGATTCGCGAACTTCGCATAGCCGGCCTTGTCCGGCGCCTTGAAGCTTACCGCGGTGACCATTTCTCCCTCCTCCAGGGCCGTTTCGAACAAACCCAGGAAGAAATCAGCGGCCGCCACCTGGCGGCGGTCAGTAATGATGGTGGCACCGAGCCCAAGCATAGCCGCCGGATAATCGGCAGCCGGGTCGTTGTTGGCGATCGATCCGCCGATCGTCCCCATATGCCGGACGTGTGGATCGCCGATCATGCCGGCGAGGTCGCAGATGGCGGGACAGACGGCGCGGAGCATGGAGGACGACGCCACCTCCGCGTGCGGCGTGCCCGCCCCAATCCGTACGCTGCGGCCTTCGAGGGAGATACCCTTCAAATCCGGGATATGCCGCAGGTCGATCAGGTCGCTCGGCGCGGCAAGGCGCTGTTTCATCGTGGCGATCAGGGTCATTCCGCCGGACAGGTAACGGCCCTCCGCATGATCGCCCCTGAGCCTGACGGCATCCTCGACGGAAGAGGTACGGTGATAACGGGTTTCATACATATCCATTCCTCCTCAGGCAGCCGGCTGCATCGCCTGCCAGACCTTCATGGGCGTGGCGGGCATGGTGAGATGGTTGTTGCCGATGGCATCGGTAATGGCGTTCATGAGCGCGGGCGGCGAACCGATTGCGCCTGCCTCGCCACAACCCTTGATTCCCAAAGGATTGCTCGGGCAGGGCGTGTTCTGGTGTGACAGCTTGAACGACGGCAGGTCGTCGGCGCGCGGCATGGCATAGTCCATGTAGCTCGCCGTCAGGAGTTGCCCGGATTCGCGGTCGTAGCGGACCTCCTCCAGCAGCGCCTGCCCGATACCCTGCGCCAGTCCGCCATGCACCTGTCCCTCGACGATCAGCGGATTGATGATGTTCCCGAAGTCGTCCGCGGCAACAAACTGCACGATCTCGGTCTTGCCGGTCTCCGGGTCCACCTCGACCTCCGCAATGTAGCAGCCGGCCGGGAAGGTGAAGTTGGCGGGGTCGTAGAAGGCGCTTTCCTTCAGCCCCGGCTCCATGCCGGGCGGCAGGTTGTGGGCGGTGTAGGCCGCGAGCGCCACCTGGAACCAGGGCACGGTCTTGTCCGTGCCGGCCACTTTCAACTCGCCGTTCTCGACGACGATGTCGCTCTCGTCGGCCTCCATCAAATGGGCGGCGATCTTCTTGGCCTTGGCCTCGACCTTGTCGAGCGCCTTGACGACGGCCGACATGCCGACGGCACCGGAACGGGATCCATAGGTGCCCATTCCCATCTGCACCTTGTCGGTATCACCATGGACGATGTTGACGCTGTCGATCGGTACCCCGAGGCGGTCCGCCACCAGTTGCGCGAACGTCGTCTCATGCCCTTGGCCGTGGCTGTGCGAGCCGGTCAGGACTTCGATCGTCCCCACCGCATTGACCCGCACCTCCGCCGATTCCCACAGGCCAACGCCCGCGCCCAGTGAGCCGACAGCAGCCGAGGGGGCGATGCCGCAGGCCTCGATATAGCAACTCATGCCGATGCCGCGACGCTTGCCTCGCGCCTCCGCTTCGGCCTGCCGCGCCGGGAAGCCGTCCCATTCTGCCGCCTGCATGGCCGCATCGAGCGAAGCTTCGTAGTCGCCGGCGTCGTAGTTCATGATGACCGGGGTCTGGTAGGGGAAGCTGCGAATGAAGTTCTTGCGCCGCAACTCCGCCGGCGAAACGCCAAGTTCGCGGGCCGCCGTCTCCATCGTCCGCTCCAGAAGATAGGTCGCTTCGGGACGCCCCGCGCCGCGATAGGCATCCACCGGCACCGTGTTGGTATACACGGTGCGGACATTGGCGTGGATCGCAGGGATGGCGTACTGTCCCGAGAGCAGGGTCGCGTAGAGATAGGTCGGGACCGCGGAGGAGAAGAGCGACATATAGGCGCCGAGATTGGCGATGGTATCGACCTTCAGCCCGATGATGCGGTGCTCCGCGTCGAAGGCCATCTTGACCTTCGAAACGTGGTCGCGGCCGTGCGCATCGGTGAGGAAGGCCTCGGTACGGTCCGACGTCCACTTGACCGGGACGCCCGTCTTCTTCGACGCCCAGAGACAGACGATTTCCTCCGGGTAGATGTAGATTTTCGACCCGAAGCCGCCTCCGACATCCGGCGCGATGACCCGAAGCTTGTTTTCCGGCGCGACATTGTAGAAGGCGCTCATCACCAGGCGCGCCACATGCGGGTTCTGGCTGGTCGTGTAGCAGGTATAATGATCCTCGGCCATGTCGTAGATGCCGAGCGTCGCGCGTGGCTCCATCGGATTAGGCGAAAGCCGGTTGTTGTGTATCTCGATCTCCGTAACATGCGATGCCGCGGCAATCGCCCGGTCCGCCGCCTGCCCGTCGCCGATCTCCCAGTCGAAGATGAGATTACCCGGTGCTTCCGGATGAATCTGCGGCGCACCTGCCTCCATTGCGGCCACCGCCTCCGTCACCGCCGGAAGTTCCTCGTAATCGACGACCACCGCTTCGGCCGCATCACGGGCTTCGGCCGAGGAATCGGCCACCACGATCGCGACGGCATCGCCGACATAGCGGACATTTTCGTGCGCCAGTGGTCGCCACGCACCCATCTTCATCGGCGAGCCATCCTTTGAATGGATCATCCAGCCGCAGATCAGGTTACCGATGCCGTCGGCCTGCAACTGCCGGCCGTCGAGCACGTCGATAACCCCCGGCATGGTTTTTGCCGCGGCCGCGTCGATACCGAGGATCCTGGCATGTGCGTAGGGGCTTCTGACGAAGTAGGCATATTTCATGCCCGGCACGGACATGTCGTCCGTATAGCGACCCTTGCCGGTCAGGAAGCGTTTATCTTCTTTGCGTGTGACGCGTGCACCGATTCCTTCAACACCCATTTTCATCTCCTCCAGAAATGAGCGAACAGCAGAGTTGTCGAATGGAAGAAGTCCGAGGCTTGCCGCAGGAACGGCTGGCGCTCGCTCCTCCCTATTCGCCTCTCATTCGGCGGCCTCTCGGCCGGAGTGCATCTCGGCATTCGCCGACAGCACCGCCTTGACGATGTTGTGGTATCCGGTGCAACGACAGATATTGCCTTCAAGCTCGTGGCGCACGGTGTCCTCATCAAGCTTGCCGCCGTGACGGTTGATCATGTCGACAGCGGTCATCACCATGCCGGGAGTGCAGAAGCCGCACTGCAGGCCGTGATGCTCCTTGAAGGCAGCCTGGACGGGATGAAGCTCGCCCTGCGACGAGAGACCTTCGATCGTGGTGACCGTGGAGCCTGACGCCTGGACGGCGAGAATGGAACAGCTTTTTACCGATTTACCATCCACGTGAACCACGCAGGCGCCGCACTGAGTCGTGTCGCATCCGACATGTGTCCCCGTCAGTCCCAGTTTCTCACGTATGAAATGAACCAGCAGCATGCGGTCGTCACAGTCACCGCCCACCGTACGGCCGTTCACCGTCAGCGTCACTTTCGCCATTGTGTTCCTCCTCGCGTCTCCTCCAGACACGCCGCATCATTTTCCTTTTTACCCGCCCGATCAACCTCTAGCTCGAGAGTCGGACAGCTTTTTTC
>JAEWKX010000049.1 GCA_023393575.1 Pseudomonadota bacterium | reverse complement strand
GCGCCACATCTTCCAGCATACCCAGAGGAGCAGAATGCCGCCGGCGAGAAGCAGGCCGACGATCTGCAGCAACTGCGTCGTGGCGGCAGCGAAACCGATCCTGAGCACGGTTGCCGCGATGATGCCGATAAGAATGGCCTTGTTACGCTGTTCCTTCGGCAGACCCGCGGCAGCCAGGCCGATGACGATCGCGTTGTCGCCGGCCAGTACAAGGTCGATCATGATGACCTGCAGGAAGGCGGTCAGTGCCTCCTGCGTTATGAGTTCACCCATTTTGCACCCTATCCTTTTGAGTGGATGCACCGGTTACGGCGTCAGGATCGATCTTCTTCCACAGATCGAAGGAAGCAATCCTGAGCGGCGTTATCTGATCACAACCGGGCACCTTCGTGGAAATCTTTCCAGTCCGACATCGCAGCCGATAGGCTGCCAGAGGGGCCCGGCCTGGTGACGTCACACCTATCTTCATCATTGTTGAAACTCAAGCCCTTCTCCATCCGCGAGTGGTCAAGACAAGCTGTGGCGGAAGGCGGAAAAGAAAAGGTCGTTACGGGCCATCGTCACGATTGCAAGCAGGAGTGGCTTCATTTCATGGTCGAAACGGATAGCTTCGACGTATGCCGCTATCCACCGATAGATTGCGAGATTTGAGATAGATGATCGTCTCTGATGCCGATGTGCCGCTCTGCAACGCTGATGTATGCATAGTCGGGGCGGGGCCTGTCGGGCTTTCCCTCGCTTTCAAGCTGGAATCGCTCGGCAGAACCGTTCTTCTTCTCGAGGCAGGCACCACGCATGGGCGGAATGTGCCCGGCCCCGCCGCCACCGGTTTCCTCACACGAAATCACGCATCGCCCGGAGATGCCAGCCACCGGGGCTTGGGTGGAACGTCGGCGCTGTGGGGCGGGCGCTGCGTTCCCTACGATGACATCGACTTCCAGCCGAGGGATCAGGTCCCCCCTCCCGGCTGGCCTATCCAGCATAGCGAGATGAGCAAGCACTACCCGGAGGCTGCGGAGTTTCTTCAGTGTGGCTCCGCAGCTTTCGACCGCAACTCCCAAGATCAGGCCGAAGACATTCTCACGGATGCCGTGGAGTGGTGGAGCAGGAGCCCTGCGCTGGGACGCGTCTATGAGGAAAGACTCAGGCGGTCGGAGCGGGTGATCATAGTCTCCGAGGCAGTCGTCCTCGACATCGATCTCGGTCCGGACGGACAATATGTGGAGAGTTTGCACGTCAAGCATGCCGGCCGTTCAAGGACGGTCCGGGCAAGGCAGTTCGTACTCGCCGCGGGAGGATTGGAGACCGTGCGGATGCTTCTCTCGCTGCAGAAGCGGCATCCACGGAAACTCGGCGGTCCGGAAGGTCCTCTCGGCCGCTACTATCAAGGTCATCTGACCGGCTACATCGCTGTTGTCCAGGTGAACGACAAGGCTCTCCTGCAGGCCCTGTCGTTCACCTCGGGCCGGCAAGGAGGACGGTACCGGCGTCGGTTGCAGGTTTCACCGCAGCGCCAGATGCGGGAACGGCTCCTGAATGCGGTGTTCTGGCTCGATCCGATGTCGATATCCGATCCTTCCCATGGATCCGGAACGCTTTCCCTTCTCTATCTCCTGCTTGCCCTCTCCGGCACCTACCGTTTTCTGTCGCGAGGCCTCGCACCGCGATCGCGAGCTGACCGATCAGGGGAACTGTCGAGGCATCTGCGCAACATAGGCCCCGGAAGCACCTCTTTCCGGGCATTTTTCCGTTCTCTGTACCGGATCTACCGATCCGCGAATTCCGCGTTGGAAAATCCCGCAGGCCGCTATCTTCTGCGTTATCATGCGGAGCAGATGCCTGACCCTGAAAGCCGGGTTACCATTCGTGATGGTGCGGAAGGGGGCATGCTTTCGGTGGATTACCGCGTGACTGACGAGGACGTGGCCTCCGTGTTGCGTTGCCATGAGATTCTGGACGCCTGGCTGCGCCACAGGAACGCCGGATGGCTGGAATATCTTCATCCCGATCCCGCGATGCGCGCGAAGGCGGTGTCAGATCAGGCCTTCGACGGCTATCATCAGATCGGGCATATCCGGATGTCGCAGGATCCCCGAGACGGCGTGGTCGACCGGCATTGCCGGGTTCATGATCTGGAAAACCTTCATGTCGCGGGCGCCGGCGTGTTTTCCACAGGGGGGCACGCCAATCCCACTCTGCCGGCGGTCGCCCTGGCGCTACGGCTGGGAGAGCGGCTGGCCTCGGTTTTGATGCCCGAAGGGACGGAGGCCGGGTTGCCCCCTAAGGGGCTGTCCGCCTGACCGTGTTGCGCCACAAGAACGAAGGCCGCCCCTTGACGAGGCTCCGAAGCGGTTTCTCCACGCACTCATAGGCCATCGCTCCGACGATGATGCCCGCGATGACGCCGACGGCGGCGATCGCCAAGGCGGGTATGCCAGCCGCGGCGCCCGCCTTCATGACGACGGAGATAGCCAACGTGTGCCAGAGATAGATGGAATAGGAGGCATCGCCGAGATAGGTTGCACCTGGTATTCGTGGAAGTCGGCCTCCGCTCTCGATAGAGAGGACGCCCGCCACCAGTGCCGTCGCCAGCGGTCCGCAGGTCAGCGCATCGAATTCCAGCTTGAGGAAATGAACGGCGGCGAAGCCCGCGATGGACACGCAGGCAAGCAGCGATCCGACAGGCGGCGGGGGCAGATAGCCCCTCGTCCGCAACTTCGCCAGAAGGGCGCCTGCGGCGAATTCCAGAACAAGAGGCTCAGTGTAGAAACGTGCCCGTGGGTTTTCGGCGGGCAGCAGAATGCCTGCCGCAACGATGATAGCGAGGATAGCCAGAAGAAACGGCAGCCGGAGGCGGGGCCGTAGGAGAAGAGAGGCGGCAAACAGGAGATAGAAGAACATCTCGTAGTTCAGCGTCCATCCCTGCACCAGGACGGGCCACAGATGGCCGCCGTTCGGCGAGGGGACAGGAACGAACAGAAACGATCCCACGACATGCCCAAGGTCCAACCGGAGGTTCGGAAACAGCCCGACGAGGGCGCCGAAGACCATTATTCCGGTAACGATCCAATAGCTGGGGGCGATGCGCAGCAGCCTGTCCCGCAGGAAGGCCACAGGCGCCATGGGACGCTGGTCGCTGATCGCCGTCATGATGAAGCCACTGACGACGAAGAAGACATCGACGCCTGCCGCACCTATCGCGAAGTGCAGGTCATTTCGTTCTGCGGCATGGAATACGACCACCGCCAAGGCGGCGGCAGCCCGGAGGTATTGTATCCCGTAAAGGGTCCTCATCGTGCGTCACTCCGCGACGTTCCGCCAAGCCGCGTCTTCTTCATCGTGAGCATCAATTCGGATCCAGGCATGTGACGTCGACGAGGCCTGGAGTAAACCACTGGCTGCCTTTGCATCAGCGTCAGCTTTCCGGCAGCGAAATAGAGCAGGAAGGAACCGACGTGATAGGGGTGCATGATGTCGATTTCCACAAAGGAGCGGATAACCAGCAGGAACGAAACGGTTGCCAGCACCAGGGATTGCGGGCTGCGCGAAGAACGCATGAAACGCCCCAGGTGCCCCGAAAATGAACGGAGAAGCAGGGCCGCGAGGAAGAGGGCCCCGGCTGTGCCGGTCTCCACCATCGCTTCGATGAAGGTGTTGTGGAAATGGAAACCGCTGCGAGAGGTGATGAAGAAGTCCTGCCAGAGGCGTTCTGCCTCGGCGAAGCCGGGAACCCAGTACCCGTAGTAACCGACGCCGATCCAGGGGGATTGCGCGGCGGCGATGATGCCCTGCTGCCAGAGATAGGTGCGTCCGGTCAGGGTGGAATCCTTTCCGAATACTCCAAGGAGCGCGTCCAGGGCGCCGAACTGAAGAGCAGCTACTCCTCCGCCGATGGCCACAACAATGCCGGCACCGAACAGGAAGACACGATCGCGCGGGGCCAGGAGCAGCGTGGCCTGCATCACCAGTGCAGCGGCCAATACGCCGAGCGTGGTGATGATCGAGGTTGCCGATTGCGACGCCAGCAGCGCATAGAGGGACAGGAAGCCTGTTGCGGCGCATGCAAGCAGCCAGCCGGAACGAGTGCGGAAG
Source organism: Pseudomonadota bacterium (assembly GCA_023393575.1). Classification (GTDB taxonomy): domain Bacteria; phylum Pseudomonadota; class Alphaproteobacteria; order Rhizobiales; family Rhizobiaceae; genus Neorhizobium. The sequence goes on along the minus strand of JAEWKX010000049.1, from coordinate 4,955 downwards.
ACCATGGCCGTGGCATAGGAAAACAGCACTCCCAAAGAGGCATAGAAGCCGAGTTGGTTCTTCGACGAGAAGGCCCCGACGAAGCTGTAGGTTCCGTCCAGGGCATCATAGTGGTAGCTGCCGAACAGCATGGAAAAGAGCAGCACGAGCGCACAGCCCATGACTGCGCCTTGCGATAGCGTCGCCGTACTCAATACCCGCATGGCGATCAGCGCGCATGCCACGTGGGTGAGATACTGCACCGCTGCGCGCAGCGATATGCCCGAGGCCTGCGACCAGAAGGCGGACAGGAAGCAGAAAAGCGCGAAGGCGAGGATCCAGACATATCGGAAGTAGTTTCCCAGAACCCGCCGGTAATCGACGAGGATCAGGGGCAGCCAGACGCCGTAATAGGCAAGGATCGAGACCTGCCCGAACCGCGAGGAGTAGGCGAAGACGAAGAAGGACAGCGCGATCGCGACAACGCCGTAGAGCCGGTTGTTTTCGGGGTCGACCAGGAGGGATTTCGCAATCCGCATCAAAACCTCATTGCAGCAGCAATTCCGACGTCACCTTGACCACATCTCCGGGCCGCAGTGGCGTGGTTTCATCCGCGGCAAGCTCCTTTGTACCGTCACCTTCGTCGCGAACGATCACGTATTTGATCGATGCGGCCTTGCCGCTGGCATCGAAACGAAGGGCTTCCGCGGACTGCGCCAATGCCTCGGACATCAGTTCCCTGCTGGTGGTCAGTTGCAGCTCCAGTTTCTCCAGCTCGGCTTCCGTATCCTGGAGTTCCTTGCTTCGCTGCGCCTCCCAGTCGTTCCTCAGGTTGATCTCGTCCTGAAGGGCCTTGCTGATATCCTGCTTGGCCCTGAGGGCAGCCGTGTCGATGTCGAGCAGGGTGGATTCCACGTCGGCGGTGCGCTCCTCGATCGACAGGCGACGCTGGCTTGTCGCCAACCCCTGTTCGCTCAGGCGGCTGATGCGTTCCCGATCCTTCTGGGCCAGTTCCAACTGTTCCTTCTGGGTAGCCGCCTTCTGGTTGAGCGATTGAACCTCGCTTTCCAGGAGCGCGCGAAGATCGGCGAGCGCCTTGAGCTGGAGCTCGTACCGCTGGCGGCGGGATTTCATCAGTGCAGTCTCGCTGGCGATCAGCTCATCCGAATTGGGGATATTGCCGAGCTCCTGTGGGATCTTGATCGTATCGGCTCCCTCTACCTCGGCGAGAAGTCTCGCGCGGCGGGCAATCAAACGGCTGCGTTCGCTGCCGTAAACCGCGGCATCACCTCGTGCGTTGATGAAGTCGCGCGCGAAGCGCTGCCCCGCCTCCGCCCGGCGGAGCCCTCCTGCCAAACTTACCGCCTTCAGGACCGTCAGATTGGGCGCATAGGGGAACTCGCCGGGTGTGTTCACATCGCCGGTGAGAAAGATTGGCCGGAACTGGGCGATCTCGACCGATGCGGACGGCTCCGTCCGCAGGGCGAACTTGCTCTGCAGCTCATGGGCGATCTCCGTCGCGACCTCTGCCGTCGTTTTGCCCGATACCTCCATCTGGCCGATGAAGGGGAGGGAAATGGATCCGTCCGGACCGACTGCGTAATCGCCGGCGACGACGTCCCAACTGCGGACCGTTCCGTCGGCCGGTTGCCATTCCGCGACCCGCACCTTCAACCTGTCCATGACGCCGAGGCGGTAGCCTGCGTCCTGGGCCATGGCAGGCGTGCCGGTCAATAACAGTGCCCCCAGCAGGCCCAGAATGGACGGCATATGCCCTGTTGTGATGGCAGGGTATCGCATGATGGATCCTTACGTTTTCGGAGGCTGCGAACGAAGGCCAGCGCCTTCGTTCCACACGGGTATCGATACAGGATGACGGCAGGCTCAATAGCTGCCGCGCGACAGGCAGACCGCAGGAATGGTCTTGGCGATGATGAGGATGTCCTGGATCAGGGACCAGTTCTGCACGTAGTGGGTGTCGAAGGCGATCCGCGTTTCGTAGGACACATCGTTGCGTCCGCTGATCTGCCATAGTCCGGTGAGACCGGGCCGGGTGCGAAGGTAGTAGACGGCGTGGCTGTCGTAGATGCCGAGTTCCTCATCGACCACGGGACGAGGCCCTACCACGCTCATGTCTCCCCGCAGGATGTTGATCAGCTGCGGCAGTTCGTCGAGGCTGAGCTTGCGCAGCACCGCGCCTACGGCGGTCACCCGAGGGTCCGAGCGAAGCTTGCGTGTCGCCCGCCATTCCTCGGCGGCTTGCGGGTTCGCCTGAAGGTGTTTCCTCAGAACCTCGTCGCCGTTCACCACCATGGTGCGGAACTTCAGGCAATGGAAGTATCGGCCATTGTGGCCCACTCGCCGGTGCCCGTAGAAGATACGGCCACCATCGGAAAACTTCACGAGAGCCATGATCATCACGAAAATCGGGCTGAAGACGATCAGGGCCAATGCGGCGGCGCTGATGTCGAAGCCACGCTTGGCAAGCCCGCCCAGCGGAAATGCGAGCGGGACCTCTTCGGTTGTCATGAACGGCGATCCGGCCGAACGTGTCGCTGACTTCATAGAGATAGCTCCATTTATGTTGCGAGGTCGGTGCCTGTGCGGCGCGTCGTGCGTGGGGGCAATGGGATAATAAGTCTGTGTTCGGAATTTGATGCCAGGGATTTTTTTGTCGATGCGTCAGGATGAGGCGGCCGGGAGGGGAGAAATTATTTTATTAGAAGTTTTTAAATTAATTGATTTCATTTATGAAACTTAAGTATCTATCGATTTCTTACTTGGTTGTTTTCCATGTTTGTCTTCGGACTTTAGACATTGATTACAGCTATATTTTAATGTCTCAAATTCAGATTTCGGGCAATGCAGTGTCAATGCATCCACGCCTTTGAAATCATTTCTTGGCTATGGGACCTAGGTCCCATGTTTTTTGCAGTGCAATACGTTGTTGCGGTGCCGCAATGTCAGCCTGACAGTCGTCAAATGCGTAACAAAAATTGATCGATGATAATTTGTAGGGAGTAGGGTCCTGGCCGAAAACGGGCGGCTCGATCCGGGATTTTGGCGACACTATGTTCTGCGTCGGAGACAAGTCCTTGCTTTCGCGACGAAAGCCCCGCCAGGTTACGGTTATTTCACGAAGCCTGTTGTAGAATCGCGCCCAGACAACTTGAACGTTCGTGTCTGGCTCAATATGCTTCCATCGATTGGAGAGGAGCCAAGGGACCGACATCTGGAAAGGACGTATCCGGGAGGACGGATCATGTATGCACCCAAGGTCTTCGTGAGCATGATGTGCGTGCTGCTCGTCTTTGCAGCCGCTTCCTACCTGATGACCGGTTCTCTCGTGATCGCCCTTGTCCAGACCTTGGCCTGTGCCATCATCCTGCAAATCGGCTATTTCATCGGCGTCCTCTATCTTGTCCGCCGGGAGAAGGCGTCGCGCGAGAGCGCTTCCGATCCTGCACAGCATCTGCGGGGCCGGGCCACGCGGAACGCAGACGTGCCCGCCGATGCCGCCGCAACCAATCTCAAGATTACCGACGGCTGAACTTCCCGGTTCCATATCCTGGACATCTTCCTAGCTATATCTTCGGCACCAGGGATGACTGCTGAAGATGAGGATCGACCAGATGGACGCGATCTGCGTGATTATAGCCGCCAAGAACGCTGCGACGACAATTCCAACTGCCGTCAGGTCCGCACTGCGGGAGCCGGCCGTTGCAGAGGTCATCGTCGTCGACGACGGATCGACGGACGAGACCGCGGACGTGGCCCGCCGTGCGGATGACGGGAGCGGGCGCCTCAACGTAATTTCCTTCTCCGAGAACCGGGGTCCGGCGGCGGCTCGCAACCACGCCATAAAGCTGTCGTCCTCGCCGCTCATCGCGATCCTGGATGCTGACGACTTCTTCATCGATGGCAGGTTCGATCCGATGCTGCAGCAGCAGGATTGGGATTTTATAGCCGACAACATCGTCTTCACGACCGATGCCAGCGGCGCGGTCGAGCCGCAGCCGTTCCTGCCCAGGGCTCGGCGATTGTCCGCCCTGCACTTCATCGAGGGCAATATCTCGCAGCCCGGCGTGCGCCGGGGGGAGATCGGCTTCTTGAAGCCGGTGATGCGACGCAGCTTCCTGGAGGCGCATGATCTCCGGTACGACGAGTCCCTGCGGTTGGGCGAGGATTATGATTTCTACCTTAGAGCGCTTCTCAGGGGTGCGCGCTACACGATCATAGAGCACTGCGGCTATGCGGCGGTCGTGCGAGCCGATTCCCTGAGCGGACAGCATCGGACCGAGGACCTGCGCCGGCTGTGGAAGGCGGACAGCGCCATCCGGGCCCAGACCTTACCGCCCGAGATAGACGCAGCATTGGCAAGGCACGAGAAGCATATCCGTGACCGTTACGAACCCCGGGCATTTCTCGATAGGAAGGCCAAGGCCGGCAAGGCTGCAGCCCTCCGCCATCTTCTGGCGTCCCCCACGGCGATCCCGGCGGTCGCCAGCGGTATCCTTCGCGACAAGATCGGTGCGATCCGCAAGAGAGTAAAACCCGAGACACCGTCGGGCACCGCAATTCGATACCTCATGCCCGGTGTTCCCGCTCCTCAGAAATAGTCGCGGCGGATCGCCTCCAGGGTCTCGTGAAAGCGTTCCCGGAGAGCCTCCAGCGCTCCTTCGGGGCTGAGTTGAGGCTCGGCCCGGCTTGCCTGCCACAGAGCCAGAACGGATGGTGCTGCCAGGAACTGCTTCGCAAAACCCCGCACGCCGCGCTGCGTTTGCTTTGGCGGAGACAACAGGTCGCCCTGCTGCTCCCTCGCGTTTCCAGCCCTATCCTCCTTGCGGAACTGGACGCCCCAGAAGCGGGCGCTTTTCGCCACGGCTTCCGCGCGCGTGGAAACGGGAACGAAGCGCGGCCGATAACTGACGCCGACACTGCTTGCCCAGTCGTTCCATTTGAAATCGTTGATCGAC
>JAEWKX010000332.1 GCA_023393575.1 Pseudomonadota bacterium | reverse complement strand
GCTTCCGACCTCGACCGCATCGATCCCTTTATCGGGGTTGCCGACCGCTTCCTGTTCGATGCGAAAGCCCCGTCCGGTTCGGAGCTGCCGGGTGGTAACGGCGTATCGTTCGACTGGAAGATCATGGCCTCGCTTGACGACAGCGTGGATTACATGCTTTCCGGAGGACTGAACAAAGACAATGTCGGTCTTGCGCTCGCCTCCACCCATGCCCGTGGGATAGATGTGTCCTCCGGCGTGGAAAGCGCGCCGGGCGTAAAGGACGCCGCATTGATCGATGCATTCTTCGACGCCATTTTAGAGGCCCGTCCTATCGGAGCCTGAGGGAGTAGAGAGTGAACCAGACGTCGAAACTGAATTCCTTCCGCTCCGGACCCGATGAAGATGGCCGCTTCGGCATCTTCGGCGGACGCTTCGTCGCCGAAACGCTGATGCCGCTCATCCTCGACCTGCAGGCGGAATGGGAAAAGGCGAAGACGGATCCGGAATTCCAGGCCCCGCTCGCGCATCTCGGAGCCCACTACATCGGCCGGCCGAGCCCTCTTTACTTCGCGGAGCGGCTGACCGAGCATCTTGGTGGCGCGAAGATCTACTTCAAGCGCGAGGAGCTGAACCACACCGGCTCGCACAAGATCAACAACTGCATCGGCCAGATCCTGCTTGCCAAGCGCATGGGCAAGACCCGCATCATCGCCGAGACCGGCGCCGGCCAGCACGGTGTCGCCTCCGCCACCGTCGCCGCCCGCTTCGGCCTTCCCTGCGTCGTCTACATGGGCGCGACCGACGTCGAGCGGCAGGCGCCGAACGTCTTCCGCATGAAGCTGCTCGGCGCCGAGGTGAAGGCCGTCACTGCCGGCAACGGGACCCTCAAGGATGCCATGAACGAGGCGTTGCGCGATTGGGTCACCAATGTCGAGGACACCTATTACCTGATCGGCACGGCAGCCGGCCCGCATCCCTATCCGGATATGGTCCGCGATTTCCAGGCCGTCATCGGCCAGGAAGCGCGACGGCAGATCCTGGAGGCCGAGGGCCGCCTGCCTGACCTCGTGATCGCGGCCGTCGGCGGCGGCTCGAACGCCATCGGCATCTTCCATCCCTTCCTCGACGACCCGGGCGTTGAGATCGTCGGCGTGGAAGCCGGTGGCCACGGGCTGGACGGCAACGAGCACTGCGCCTCCATTACCGCAGGCTCGCCCGGCGTCCTGCACGGCAACCGCACTTACCTTCTCCAGGACGGCGACGGCCAGATCCTCGAAGGCCATTCCATCTCCGCCGGCCTCGACTATCCCGGCATCGGCCCGGAGCACAGCTGGCTGAACGATATCGGCCGCGTGCGATATGTGCCGATCATGGACGACGAGGCGCTGGAGGCGTTCCAACTGCTCACCCGCGTCGAAGGCATCATTCCGGCGCTGGAGCCGAGCCATGCCATTGCCGAGGTGATCAAGCGGGCGCCGAAGATGGGCAAGGACCAGATCATCGTGATGAACCTCTCCGGCCGGGGCGACAAGGACATCTTCACCGTTGGCAAGATTCTCGGAGTGGGCCTCTGACATGACCGCACGCATGGATAAGAAATTCGCCGCCCTGAAGACCGAGGGCCGCCCCGCCCTCGTCACCTATTTCATGGGTGGCGATCCGGATTACGACACGTCGCTCGCCATCATGAAGGCGTTGCCGGCGGCCGGGGCCGACGTTATCGAGCTCGGCGCACCCTTCTCCGACCCGATGGCCGATGGCCCGGCGATCCAGATGGCCGGTCAGCGGGCTCTCAAGAACGGTCATTCGCTAAAGAAGACGCTACAGATGGCGCGCGATTTCCGCAGGCAAGACGACACGACGCCGATCGTCATCATGGGCTACTACAACCCTATCTACATCTATGGCGGCGACCGTTTCCTGCAGGATGCGCTGGAAGCCGGCGTCGACGGGCTGATCGTCGTCGACCTGCCCGCCGAGATGGATGACGAACTCTGTATCCCGGCCCTCCGGAAGGATCTCAACTTCATCCGCCTGACGACGCCGACCACCGACGACAGGCGCCTGCCCAAGGTGCTCACCAACACCTCCGGCTTTGTCTACTACGTCTCGATGACCGGCATCACAGGATCGGCGTTGCCCGATCCGTCGAAGATCGCCGACGCCGTCGGCCGCATCAAGAAATCGACCGATCTGCCCGTCTGCGTCGGCTTTGGCGTCAAGACGGCCGAGCACGCCCGCCTCATCGGTGCCTCGGCGGATGGCATCGTGGTCGGCACGGCGATCGTCAACCAGGTCGCCGCGTCGCTGGACAAGGAAGGTCGTGCAACGGCGGATACGGTGGAGTCTGTCGCCACCTTCGTCCGCGGCCTTGCCACCGGCGTGCGGGCCGCCCGCCTTGTCGCCGCCGAGTAGTCTTCCCACATTGGGCACAGTTTATCAGGAGTACGCCACGTGAACTGGATCACCAACTACGTCCGGCCGCGGATCAATTCCATGCTCGGCCGCCGTGAGGTTCCGGAGAACCTCTGGATCAAGTGCCCCGAAACGGGCGAGATGGTCTTCCACAAGGATTTGGAAGAGAACAAGTGGGTGATCCCCGCGTCCGGCTATCACATGAAGATGCCGGCCAAGGCGCGCCTGACGGACCTCTTCGACGGCGGTGTCTACGAATCTCTGCCGCAGCCGAAGGTGGCTCAGGATCCGCTGAAGTTCCGCGATTCCAAGAAATATGTCGACCGCCTGAAGGACAGCCGCCTGAAGACGGAACAGGAAGACACCATCCTGGCGGGTCTCGGCAACGTTCGCGGCGTCAAGCTGGTCGCCGTCGTCCACGAGTTCAACTTCATCGGCGGTTCCCTCGGCATGGCTGCCGGCGAAGCGATCGTGAAGGCTTGCGAGCGGGCCGTCGCGGAAAAATGCCCACTGGTGATCTTCCCGGCCTCGGGTGGCGCCCGCATGCAGGAAGGTATCCTGTCGCTGATGCAGCTGCCGCGCACGACTGTCGCGGTCAATCTGCTGAAGGAAGCCGGTCTTCCCTACATCGTGGTCCTCACCAACCCGACCACCGGTGGCGTCACGGCGTCCTATGCGATGCTCGGCGACGTCCACATCGCGGAGCCCGGCGCGGAGATCGGCTTTGCCGGCAAGCGCGTCATCGAACAGACCTTGCGCGAAAAGCTGCCGGAAGGCTTTCAGACGGCAGAATACCTGCTGGAGCACGGCATGGTCGACATGGTCGTCAAGCGCCATGACCTGCCGGATACACTGGCGACCATCCTGAAGATACTGACGAAGATGCCGGCGGCGAACGATCCGGTGGTCGCTCCGAGCCTTCCGGCGATGGCGGCAAGCACCTGAGCGAAGCATTTCGATGAGCCGGAGCGGCGGGATGAACGCCACCAATACCCCCGCTGTCAGCGCGGCCGAGCAGGAGATAGACAAGCTCATGGTCCTTCATCCGAAGGGCTTTGATCTTTCGCTGGAGCGCATCCGCCGGCTTCTTGACGTTCTTGGAAACCCCCACCGCAAGCTGCCGCCGGTGATCCACATCGCCGGGACGAACGGCAAGGGCTCGGCCACGGCCTTCTGCCGTGCGCTACTGGAGGCAGCCGGCCTTGCCGTGCACATCCACACTTCGCCCCATCTGGTCAACTGGCACGAGCGCTACCGCATCGGCTCCAAGGGCGGCGGTTCCCAGATCGTCGAGGACGGGATGCTCGCCGACGCCCTCCGGCGGGTGGCGGCTGCGAATGCTGGCGAGACGATCACGGTTTTCGAGATACTCACCGCCGTGACCTTCGTGCTGTTTTCCGAACAACCGGCGGATGCCGTGATCCTCGAGGTTGGTCTCGGCGGCCGCTTCGATGCCACCAATGTCGTGGAGAAGCCGGCCGCTTCGGTGATCATGCCGATCTCGCTCGATCACCAGCCTTATCTCGGTGACCGGGTCGAGCTGATCGCTGCGGAAAAGGCGGGTATCATGAAGCGCGGCTCTCCGGTCGTCTTCGGGCGGCAGGTATACGAACCGGCGCTGGATGTTCTCGTCGAATCGGCGG